>DASTIZ010000461.1:0-6609 GCA_035717045.1 Chitinophagaceae bacterium | reverse complement strand
GGTTAACCGTATAGCTGGCAACTTTCTTTTTTGCAAATTAAAGACAATGCTGACCGAACATGCAATAAAAAATGGTTGACCCGGATACTGATCAACCATTTTTTTATTTAGCCCATGAATGTTCTCAATATCTTTTCTTTTTAAACCCGCCACCACCGCCGCCTCGGCTATCATGTCTTCTTCCTCCGCCATTTCCACCGCTTCTTTGTTGAAACTTGCCGCGTTGTTTTCCATAACCACCCCGGTCACGACTGTCCTGTTGCGGACGATATGCTTTTACAAATGGGGTGTTAGTAAAAGTCAGCTGGCCATCGGTGATCGCAGTCAATTCACTTTGAATAGCATCATCGTGTACCATCTCTTTATGCCAGTTACTATAGGCAAGCTTCATGTAATAGGCGATCGCATTGGCGAAACCCAAACGTTTGTCGGGATTGTCCTCTTTCAACGCCTTGTTGATAACCACTTCAAGATTTTTTCCCAAATGTGAAAACTTGGGATACCGTTTAGGATAATGAAGGGGTTTGGGTTTGCCTTTCAAGGTTTCCCTGGTAGGAATGGGATATGGAGACTTGACTTCAAGCTTAAAATCTGAAATTAGAAAAAGATGGTCCCAGAGTTTATGGCGGAAATCCTCAACATTTTTCAAGTGCGGATTTAAAAAGCCCATTAATTCGATCACGGTCTGGGCATTCCGCTGTCGTCGTTCCGGATCCTCAATGGTTAATAAATGTTCGATCATCTTTTGGATATGCCGGCCATATTCGCGCATAGCCAATTGGTTTCTTGTAGTATTATATTCCATGGAAAGAAGTTAGAGAATAACAAATGTAAAAAAAGAGTACGAGATGACTAAATATGAAAGGAAGGACAAAAAAGAAGGGGCCCCGAACCAAGGCCCCTTTTACAAGCCACCATCCTCTTCCACCTAAGAGGTCGTTTAATGATCAGAAGTTGATTGACGACGGACAGCGGACTCGTTACCCTCCTTACTGCGTTGCATTTTCACTGGTAACGGCGGGTTCTCCATAGGTCAGCACTGACGTCACACTCTGATCTGCTGCAATTACTTTATATAAAAAAAGAGCTTTTGTAAGAATTTTTCGTTGCTTATAGCAACAAATATGATACCAAGATAGTTTTATGATTTATTTATTCCAATATTTTTTTGACTAATGAGATCCTTGATGTGGATTAAGAAAATCATATTGCTTGTTTTGGTAATCATTGCCGTTACCTGTCAAATGTAAGCCCGTATGGGCTTGATAACAACTGTAAATGTGCCTGCTATTTTAACTGTTGAAAACTCACTCTAAAGAGAAAACTTTCCATCAATAAAAACGTCACTAGCATGTAAAAAAATGAGCGAAATGTCATAGGTCTTTTTACTGAGAATTGACTGAAATTTCCCTTAGTAAGATCCGTGCCGACCCGGCCCAGAATTGTTACGCTAACTTTGTCATCTATGAACATTGCTGTTTATGTGCCCCCTGTATCAAAAAAACCAACAGCTAACTTCATTGTTGAGACATTTTTTCCACTATTAAGACAGTTTCCGGACCATGATTACATTTTAATAACAGATGTAAGTAGCGAATGCGGGCCCATGCCCGGCTTTGAGAAAATAACGATCAGGGACCAACCAAAGAATCCAATCTTAAAAAGCTTTTGGATCGAACGAACGTTGTCCGGATTAATAAAAAAGATCAAAGCAGATCTATTTATTTCAGCTGATGATTTTTGCTCATTAAGTACATCATTACCTCAATGTATATTGATGCCAGCCAGCGGAAACCTTGGAGGGGCTTATGCCAAAAAACCTGAGCTTCTGATCGTAACGAATGAATTGGCTAAAAAAGAGCTGATCACCAAATGGAAGTTGCGCGATGATAAGATTGTAATCGTCTATCCCTCACCGGGAAACAAATATTCGCCACTTAATGCCGATACTTGTGAATCGGTAAAAGCGAAATACAGCGGAGGCAAAGAATATTTTTTATGTATTGGCAGCTTTCCGAAACAGGAAAAATTCATCCACTTGCTTAAGTCTTTTTCACACTTCAAAAAAAGGCAGCAAAGCAGTTTTAAATTGTTGATCAGTGGGCCGCAAAATTCTTCGTTGGGAAAGAGCCTGGAGAATTATAAATACCGGAACGATGTCATCATTGTAAATACTGGGAGCATCGGGGAAAAAGCCGCGATCACTGCCGCAGCGTATGCACTTGTGCTTGCCTTTAATCCGGATGAAGATATTACATATGCATTTGGTGCCATGCAATCTGCTGTGCCTGTGATAACGACCAGGAATTCCTCAATTAGCGAAATAGCAGGTGATGCCGTTTTGTATTCTGAAAACGAAATAACGGCCATGGGTGAAAAAATGATGCAATTATATAAAGATGAATTGCTAAAATCTCAATTGATTGAAAAAGGATATCGGCTTGTAAAAGATTTCACCGTAGAAAAATCTGCCAGCCGGTTGTGGCAATCCATGATGAAAGCAATGAATTAAACTATTTTTGCTGTTTACAATTTTATAAGAATGAAGACCTCTACCATTTCAATAGATGTGCAATTGAATGATGAAAAAGTGCCGGAAGCCATATTTTGGAGAGCCTCCGATTCAACAATTGAGAACGTTCAAAAAGCAAAAGCGCTTATGCTGGCTTTTTGGGATGGAGCCGAAAAAACAGCTTTGCGCATCGATCTCTGGACAAAAGATATGATGATCGATGAAATGACAGATTTTTTCTACCAGACATTGGTGACGATGGCAGATACTTACAATCGTGCTACGCAACATGACGAGCTGGTTGAAAAGATGAAAAAATTTGCCCATGAATTTTATCATCTGTCAAAAGAAAAACAATTAAAGGAGAATAAGGCATGATGTCAGAAGTCTGAAATCAGACGTCAGACCTCAGACTTCAGACTTCCTATACTTGTGAACCCTCAAAATCCCACGATCATGAGTCTTGAACAAAAAATAATGGCTGAATTAAAAACAGCTATGCTTGCAAAGGATGAAAAAGCGTTAAGAAGTCTGAGGGCTATTAAAGCGGCTATTCTATTAGCAAAAACTTCAGAAGCTGCCGCGGCCAACCGGGGGGAACTAAAAGAAGATGACGAGATAAAATTGTTGCAAAAGCTGGTAAAGCAAAGAAAAGATTCATTGGAAATTTATCAGCAGCAAAACCGGGCCGATCTTGCGCAAAAAGAACAGGAAGAAATTGAAGTGATTGAAAGATTCTTACCAAAACAACTTTCTGCGGATGAATTGAGAGCTGAAGTTTCAGCGATCATCAGTGAGGTTGGCGCTTCATCACCGGCCGATATGGGTACGGTAATGGGCGTAGCTACAAAAAAATTAGCGGGCAGGACAGATGGTAAGACGATTTCGGCATTGGTAAAAGAGTTACTTTCAAAAGGCTAATTAATGATCATTGACATCATCGTCGCCATTATTCTGATTCTTGCTGTTATTAAGGGATACCGGCAGGGACTGATCGTTGCGCTTTTTTCCGTCATCGCATTTATTATTGGACTGGCTGCTGCGCTGAAACTTTCGGCTGTTGTAGCCGATCATCTGGGCCAGGCTGTTAAGGTTTCTGATAAATGGTTACCCATAATTTCTTTTGCAGTAGTTTTTCTGGTCGTTGTGCTGCTCGTAAGGCTGGGAGCAAGGTTTATCCAGAAAACGGTTGAGCTTGTCATGCTTGGTTGGCTTAACCGGGTGGGCGGGATTTTACTATATGCAGGTTTATACATCTTTATTTTCAGCATTCTTCTTTTTTATGCTGATCAAATAGGTTTTATCAAACCGGAAACGAAGACCGGCTCTGTCACTTATAGCTATATCCAGCCATGGGCGCCAAAACTGATGGAAGGGTTAGGCAAGATTATCCCGGTATTCAGGGGAATGTTTGAAGACCTTGAAGATTTTTTTGACAGCGTTTCGAAACGGGTGCCGCCAGCCCGGTAAATTTTGAATCACCACATCCAATTAAGCCTGAACTTTGCAGTAAATCAACTATTTTAGCAAAAATTAATTGCTGAGAAGCTTATGTCTTACGAGATAAAACATAAGGATAAGTTCCGCTTTGTGGAGGAAGGTGAAGGAGAACCTCTTGTGCTTTTGCATGGACTTTTCGGCGCCCTTAGCAATTTTGAAAAGCTGATCGAGTATTTCCGTCAGCACAATCAGGTTGTCGTTCCTATCTTACCTTTGTTTGAATTAGATATACTTCACAGTACCGTTGGTGGCCTTGCCAAATTCGTACAAAAATTTTTGGAAGGAAGAGATTATAAAGATGTACACCTGCTTGGAAATTCTTTGGGTGGGCATGTTGCATTGGTTCATGTCTTGAAACATCCTGAAAGAATAAAATCGCTGATATTGACCGGCAGTTCTGGTTTATTCGAAAATGGAATGGGAGATAGTTATCCAAAACGTGGCGATTACGAATACATAAAAGCAAAAACTGAGCTTACGTTTTATGACCCGAAGACGGCAACCAAGGACCTGGTAGATGAAGTATATGGAATTGTAAATAACCGGATCAAAGCAATCAAGATAATTTCCCTGGCCAAGAGCGCCATCAGAAATAATTTGGGCGAGGAACTCAATCAAATCAAACAACCAACGTTATTAGTATGGGGGAATAATGACAACATTACTCCACCGTTTGTAGCCCGGGAGTTCAATAGGCTGATACCCAACAGCGAACTGCATTTTATAGATAAATGCGGCCACGCGCCCATGATGGAAGTTCCAGATGAATTCAATATCATTTTGCATAAATTTTTAAAAAAACTCAACGAGCCTGCAACAGTAGCATAGCTATTGCTGTCTCTAAATGAAAAGCCGCTGATTCATGTTAACCCGTGAACTCATATCTCCATCTCTTCCTACTCTTCATTTGAGCGATAAAGTTTTTAATGCACTGCAAATGATGAATGACTGTCACGTTTCCCACCTGGCAGTAATCGACGATGGTAAATATATTGGCATGGTAAATGAAGAGGGATTAATGCAGGCGCCTGACGATACGGCTGAGATCAGGGAAATGAAAGAACATTTTCCAACTTTTTTTGTAAATGCGAATGATCACTTTCTGAAAGCCCTGCAACTGGCTGTAGAGAACAGGCTTAGCGTGATACCCGTAATTGATGAGAATAAGGACCTGCTTGGCGTGGTAAGTTATCGCGAGATGCTAAAGAAAGCATCGGAGTTTATGAATGTAAAAGACCCCGGAGGGCTGATCGTACTGGAGATGGAGAATAACAATTACTCTTTTAGTGAAATCAGCCGTCTTGTGGAAACCAACGATGCTCAAATCACGCAATTGAATTCCTACACAGATCCGCAAACCGGTCTGATGCAGGTTACAATAAAAATAAACAAAACAGAAATATCTGATATTGTCGCCACCTTTCAACGCTACGAGTACAATGTTAAATATTATTTTGGCGAAGAATTGTATGAAAATGAACTCAGGAGCAATTATGATAATCTCATGAATTATCTCAAGCTCTGATGCTACTTTTCACTACAATTCAAATTGCAAAATCCATATCTTAGAAAACTGTTTATTTAGCAGAGCTTATGCAGCGGATGGCGAAATATCTATTTCTAACGTTCACATACCTCCTGGCTACAGGGTTGATAGAGGCACAACCTGGTGCTGCAGATCATACTATCATCGACACTTCAAGTCTTAACTATCTGAAACAATATGGGCAGGAGAATGTTTTTACCGTAAGAAAGATTGTTGTTACGGGGAACAAAAAAACAAAAGAATCCATCATACTTCGCGAAGTCCCATTCAGTTCGGGCGACACCTACCAACTGTCGGAACTGGTGAAAAAATTTGAGATTGCAAGGAAACAATTGATGAATACTGCTTTGTTCCATGAGGTGGTTGTTGCGCTGAAAAGCTTTGAAGGTAACAATGTGGACATTGCAATTGACCTGAGAGAAAGATGGTACTTGTTTCCGGTACCATACTTCAAATTTGTAGACAGGAACATCAACCAGTGGCTGGTTGAACAAAACGCAAAGCTTAACAGGGTTAATTATGGCTTAAAAGTTTTATACAACAATGCTACGGGCCGCAATGATAAGCTAAACGTTTATCTGATCAACGGTTACACCAAACAGATTTCATTTAACTATGACAGGCCTTATATCGACAAAAACATGAAGTGGGGATTGAATGTCGGGATGGCGCTTGGCAAAAACCGCGAGATAAACTACAATACCATAAATAATAAACAGGTATTTTATAAGGATACAAACAATTTCATCCGCTCATTTTTCAGATCAAACCTGGAGCTTACATACCGTCCCGAGATAAAAACACGCCATCGTTTTGGTGTGGGCTATAATATAGAAAGTGTCAGCGATACCGTGGTTGCACTGAATCCAACCTATTTTAAAAACGGTAATGGAAGGATTGCATTTCCCGAAGTGTACTACGTGATGAGCTATTTTGATGTGGATTATAACCCATACCCGCTCAAAGGGTATATCGTTGATCTTTATGTGTCGAAAAAGGGATTTAATAATAAATTAAACTTGTGGCAATTGAGTGCAAAAGCTAACGGCAG
>DASTIZ010000460.1:0-7502 GCA_035717045.1 Chitinophagaceae bacterium | reverse complement strand
TGCGGTTGCGTAAGATGTGCACAACGACCAATGATGGCAGGCCTGTCAGGATAATGAGTCTTAAATTGAGCCACCAAATGTTTTTCCACCACATTCATTTCCCAGGGAGGTAAAAATTCTCCGTCAGGTAAATTTTCCAGTCCATCTTTATTACCACTGATACCGGCAAATTTTTCAACATGGCTGTACCAGGGAGCCATATCATCATAAGTGATGGGCCATTCAGTTGCAAACCCGTCCCGGCGCGGGGCATCATAGTCAAACCTGCTCCATCGTTGTACCTGTCTTGCCCAAAGCAATGATTTACCACCGACCTGGTAAGCTCGTATCCAGTCAAAAGGTTTTTCCTGTATGTAAGGATGTTCTATATCTTTTACAAAAAAATGTTCAGTGGCTTCGCCAAATGCATAACAACGGGCCACAACAGGATTTTCTTTTAATACTGATGGAGGCATGTTACCACGATGGGCAAATTGCCACGGTTCTTTTGTTGCGGTAGGATAATCTTTTCCGTGTACAACATCTCGGCCACGTTCAAGCAATAAAACTTTTAATCCTTTATCACAAAGTTCTTTTGCTGCCCAGCCGCCGGAGATTCCGGAGCCTATTACGATTGCATCATATTGATTATTCATATTTATAAGAATTAATAATCAATAATTAATAATTATTAATTATTGATTATTAGCTTAGGCCTGTTAAAATCTTATCACCTTTTTTATAAGGAACATCTCCCTGGTATTTGCCCGGCACAGGCTGATAATTGGTTGCGCCCTGTCTTCCTTCTTTTGAAGTGAAGTAGCCCATGATGGTCATTTGTTTAAAATACTGGAAGTAGTGATTCGGATCTTCCCGCTTTTTATTTTTTTGATGATCGGCTCTTTCTTTATCCAAAGCCACAAGTAATTCTTTCCGGTGCTCGGGCGATGCTTTCATAAAGCTGTGGTCGTGCATCTTCTTACATGCATCATCTATTTTTTTCATGCCTTCACGAAAAGCTTTTTGATCTTTTTCCTCATAACAGTCATTGACATAAACCGTCATGAACTGTCCCACTTTTGCATCCTTGGCACCGGGCGTAGCTGTCTTGGGAAAAATCGTTTCGGCGACTTCATCCAAAAAGGCAACATCTGATTCGGTAAACGTTGCCGATTCACCAACGCCGGCTTCAGGATTTTTACAGCCGGCAAGGAAAAATTCACCACCGATAACAACGCCACCTGTAGCGGCAGCAACCATTTTTAGAAGTTCTCTTCGATTCATTTTATTATTAATTACTGATTATTAATTATTATTTTCCCGATAGGATTTAAACGTGCATTCTTTTAAGTTCTTCAACTGCAAAATTGGCGGCGCGGGCAGTGATCGCCATATAAGTCAGGGATGGGTTTACGCATGACGCACTGGTCATGCAAGCGCCATCGGTTACGAATACATTCTTGCAGTCCCAAACCTGGTTATTTGCATTAAGTACCGAAGTCTTTGGATCACGACCCATCCGAGCTGTTCCCATTTCATGGATGCCCATGCCAGGCGCATTATCGCCATCGTAATCCCTTACGTTTTTTATGCCGGCTATTTCCAGCATTTCCTTCATATCAGCTTTCATGTCGACACGCATTTTTTTCTCGTTCTCTTTAAACTCAACATCGAAATCCAGGACCGGTAAACCCCATTTGTCCTTAACATTGTGATTCAGGGTGATTTTGTTCTCATGATAAGGAAGCGTTTCGCCAAATGCTGTCGCGCCGATCCTCCAGTTGCCGGGTTCGCTCAGTGCATCCTTCAAGTCGGCACCAATACTTAATTCTGCTACTTCGCGGCCCCACCCGGTTCTGCTTGCTGAGCCCTGGTAGCCAAAGCCACGGATATAATCTCTTTTATCATCCCCGACATTTCTGAAGCGTGGAATATAAAAACCGGTAGGCCGGTGACCGAAATAATATTTGTCAGTAAATCCTTCTACTTCACCCTGCGCACCGCAACGGAAATGATGATCCATTACATTGTGACCTAATTCCCCACTACTGCTTCCTAATCCGCCGGGCCACACATCAGTTGCAGAATTCATCAGGATCCACGCTGAATTCAATGCAGAAGCACAAAGAAAAATGACTTTGGCAAAATAATCTGTTGCCTGCTTTGTTTCTGCATCGATCACCCTTACCCCTTTTGCGGTTTTTGTGTCCTTGTCATAAATAACCTGGTGGACAATAGAGTTGGGACGGAGTGTAAGATTCCCCGTCGCCATGGCTGCAGGTAATGTTGATGATTGAGTGCTGAAATAAGCCCCGAACGGACAGCCATTCCAGCACATATCGCGGTATTGGCAATTCGTTCTTTGGGGGCTATGTCCCAATGGACCGGTTACGTGCGCCGTACGACCAATGATCAGTGTACGTTTATTGTTATAATGTGCTTTGATCTTTGCGGCCACATCTTTTTCCACCACATTCAATTCCATCGCAGGTAAAAAATGACTGTCAGGCAATTGAGGAAGATTTTCATAAGATCCCTGAATTCCAGCAAACTTTTCAACATGAGTGTACCAGGGAGCAAGATCTTTATAGCGGATCGGCCAGTCGATAGCAATCCCATCTTTGGCATTGGCTTCAAAATCCTGTTCACTCCAGCGATAGCTTTGACGCCCCCACATCAGAGAGCGACCCCCTACATGATAACCACGAAACCAGTCAAACCTCTTGGTTTCGGTATAAGGGCAATCTTTGTCGCTTGCCCAATAATGAAGATTTCTTTCGTTCAATGGATAATCCCTTTTGAGAAAAGGGTAATCCTTTATCATTTGCTGTGTTCTTTGTCCGCGGTGTGGATATTCCCACACGGGTCTATTGCTTTTCTCATAGTCTTTCCCATGCTCGATATTATAACCTCGTTCAAGCATGATCGTTTTTAGTCCTTTTTCGGTCAATTCTTTTGCAGCCCAGCCCCCACTGATACCAGAGCCAACTACGATTGCATCAAATGTGTTAATGTCTGCCATAGTTTATGTTTATCATTTATAGTTTTTGGTTTCCGGATACTGGATACTGGATCCTGGATGGGGAGACTTTCAAAGGCCGTTGACTAATAATTAAAATCCAGCATCTAGCATCCAGCATCCACTTTCCCCTCATACGTCACACCTTCTCACCGCATCTTTCAATGCAGCAAGTTTTTCTTCGTTGGTCCGGCCGGTTGGAATGAATTCCTGCGCAACATAACCTTTGAAACCAGTTTTGGTTATTGCGTCCATGATGGCGGGATAATATAACTCCTGGCTTTCATTGATTTCATGACGGCCCGGTACGCCGGCCGTGTGATAATGCCCGATATACTGATGATTATCCTTGATTGTTCTTATTACATCCCCTTCATCAATCTGCATGTGATAAATGTCATAGAGCAATTTGAAATTTGGTGAACCGATCTTTTTTGCTAACTCAACACCCCACGGGGTTTTGTCGCACATATAATCTTTATGATCGACTTTGCTGTTCAATAATTCCATGTGCAGAATAACATTATTCTTTTCAGCCAATCCGATTATTTGTTTCAAACCTTCCACACAATTCTTCATGCCTGTTTCATCATCCATGCCGTTTCGGTTGCCGCTAAAGCAAATAAGATTTGTATAACCGGCTTCTTTCACCAGTGGAATTGTTTCGCTAAAATCTTTTATCAATTGCGGGTGAAAAGTTTTGTTATTCCAGCCTTCAGTCAGGCTTACCTTACCGGCTATATAGCACATCGAAGAATGAAGACCGTATTTTTTCAGCGTTGGCCAGTCTTTGGGAGGGAGAAGGTCAATGGCGCCAAACCCAATGTTTTTAACACCGGCACACAACTCATCAAGAGAAAGAAAATTGTAAGTCCACTGGCAAACGGAATGATTGATATTGCCTTTCAATTTTAGTTCGTTTGCAGTTGTGGCTGCTGTCGCAAAAGAATTTATCAAGGGAACGGCAGTAACCGCAGCGGTTCCTGCAACCATTTTTTTTAATGCATCACGGCGATTGGATCTTTTCATATCAGCGGGTTCTAAAGGTACGAACAATACATATTACGCCTGTTCGGTAACTTTCTTTTTTTCGTTAAAAAGAATGATAAATAACACCAGCACAACGGCTGCAATGCCTGCGGGAACAAGCCATACACTTTTCCATGTCACAATTTTGTCAACGGTGTAATAATCTTTTACATAACCGGAAAGTAATGTGCCGATCCACATACCAACACCATAGGTGGCCATGGTGATCAAGCCCTGCGCAGAGCTTTGAATTTTTATGTCGGCTTTGTTGTCTGTATAAATCTGGCCGGTGACAAAAAAGAAATCAAAACAAACGCCGTGTAAAATAATTCCGGCAAATAACATCCAGAGATTTGGTCCTGCGTCGCCATAGCTAAACAATAAAAAACGAACTGACCAGGCAATCATTCCAATGGCGATCATCCACTTTACGCCCAGGCGCCTGAAGAAAAATGGAATCAACAAAATAAACAAGGCTTCAGAAAATTGACCAAGTGTCATATTACTTGTTACATTTTTCATCCCGGCCTCTGTCAGGTACAGATTTGTGAAACTGTAATAAAATGAAAGGGGGATACAAATAAGGATCGAAGCAATAAGGAAAACGGTAAATGACCGGTCTTTAAATAAAACAAATGCGTCAGCACCCAGCACTTTGGCAAAGGTTGTCTTAGTGCCTTTTGCTTTTGGTGGTGTATCGGGAAGAGCAAAGCTTAATAGTCCCAGAACCCCGGATGCAACGGCGGCTATAATAAAGGTGGTTCCTAATTGTTCGGTGCTTAGTTTAAAAACTTTATCGATCATCCAGCCTACGGCTATCCACCCAATCGTTCCAAGAAAACGAATTGACGGAAATTCTTTACCCGGATCGTTCATCTGACGAAATGCAACCGAGTTAGCCAGGGCCAATGTGGGTGCATACATCAATGAATAAAGCAGGACGATCCAGTAAAAGAAGGAGGCATTATCAATTTTGGAAAGATAAAACAGCAACAAGGCACCGGTTATATGGAGAAAGCCCAATACTTTTTGCGCAGAAAAAAATCTGTCGGCGATCATGCCGACAAAAATGGGAGAAAAGATAGTGGCAATTGCCATGGCGCTATAAGCAGCCCCAACCTGCACGCCGGTGGCCTTTAAAACTTTATCTAAATATGTGCCCATGGTCACATACCAGGCTCCCCAGATAAAGAACTGGAGAAACATCATCACTGAAAGCTGGATGCGGGTCGTAGATTTCATTTAATTGCGTTTCATTATTTATGCGTGAGCGGTTTTCTGTTGTTTATAAACATTTCGTCTTACAATATAAATAATGATGAAAACGATAAGGAGTATTGCAGGCATGATCGCCACCTTCATCAACGTGTCGGACCCGGCAGCATGATTCGCCTGCACTTCACTTAACCCCTGCCTCAGTGCTTCCGCTTTGTTATCATCATACCATCTTCCCATCATTGGAATTATTAATGACGTGGAGAACATACCGGCACCACCCATTAATGATAATCCCAACGCACCACTCTTGGGAACATATTCTGAAACAAAGCCGAGCATTGTTGGCCAAAAGAAACAAATACCAATTGCAAATACTATGGCTGCTGCAATTGACGCATAACCGGATGTTTGACTAAGTAAAAGAAGACCCAGGGCGGCAAAAAAGGCAGAGAAGATCAGCATGCCATTTGGATTTATGCGGTGCACCACAGGTCCGGCAAAAGACCGACCCAACGCCATAATGCCGTTGATCATAACAAGAATAAGGATTGCAGAAATGCCCGCATTATCAAGCAGGGCATTTATCCATTGATTCGTTCCGAGTTCTGTTGCGGCTGTGAGAAACATACAGGCGAGCATGATAAGAAATAAAGGATTCAGGCAAGCCATGAACATTTCTTTTGTGCTTACTCCTTTCTCCACTCTTTCTGTTCTTGGAAACTGAAGCCGGAAAAACATGGCTCCATATATAATAGCCGGCAAAAACAGAACGGAAACAAGAATTCCCCAATCAAGCCCAAGCCTGGTGACCAGGAAGTACGCGACAAGACCGCCAATAACAATACCACCCGGGAACCAGACGTGGAAGCGGTTTAACATTGTTGTTTTATCATTTGGATAAAGCGAAACAACAAGTGGATTGCATGCTGCTTCTACCATTCCGTTTCCAATGCCTATACACAATGTGCCAATAAAGAGCATAGTTGCATCTTTGGCAATAAGGTAAATAATCACTCCCGCAACATGACCGATAAAAGCCAGGCCAACAAGTCGCTACATTCCGATAATGTCACAAAGTGGTCCTCCAAAGATCATTGCCAACGTGAATCCCCAGAAGGCGGGGCTAAAAACCCAGCCCACTTGTTCCTTACTAAGATTATATTCTGTTCCCCAGACACCTTCCAATGCCGCACGAAAAGCGAAAGTCATGGCAGTTGTAATCAAAGCAATACAGCTTGCCAGGAATAGTTGGTTTCTGTTTACGCCTTGCATATCGTTTGTTTTATTCCAAAGGAAATACTTTGGAGGTAAAAGAAATTGGAATGGCTAAATGTACTATTTTTAAAAACACATTTATGTTCACTGATCACGAATTTATTTTTAGTCAAAACCACAAACAACTGTTTGATATATGAAAAATAGAAAATTGAGGATGGCCATGATCGGGGGTGGCCGTGATGCATTCATTGGTGCTATTCATCGCATTGCAATTAATATGGACGGCCAGGTAGACATCATTGCCGGTTCTTTGAGTGTAAATCCTGAAGTCGCTACTGCATCAGGCCATGATATATTTCTAAATGAAGAGAGGATCTATACAGATTATAAAACAATGCTGGAAAAAGAAGCTGCCATGTCCGCAGATAAGCGCATTGATTTTGTCAGCATCGTTACTCCCAACTTTGTTCATTTTGATCCTGCCATGATGGCATTGGAAAAAGGTTTTCATGTCGCCATTGAAAAGCCCATGACATTTACTCTTGAAGAAGCAAAAAAATTAAAAGCAAAGGTGGAAGAGACCGGGTTGACTCTTTTACTGACTCATACCTACACCGGCTACCCCATGATAAAGCAAGCCAAACAAATGGTAAAAAGTGGGATGTTTGGAAAGATCCGTAAAGTGTATGTTGAATATCCGCAAGGTTGGCTAAGCACTTTTTTGGAAGGGAGTAATAACAAGCAGGCTGCATGGAGAACGGATCCAAAACGAAGCGGCATAGCGGGCGCCATGGGCGACATCGGCACCCATGCCTTTAATATGGCCGAATATGTGACGGGCCTAACGGTGACAAAGCTTTGTGCCGACCTTAATATAATGGTAGAAGGGCGACTGCTGGATGATGATGGAGCTGTATTCTTAAAATTTGACAATGGGGCAAGCGGAGTGCTGATGGCATCGCAAATTGCGGCTGGCGAAGAAAATTGTATCAAGATCAGGGTATATGGAGAGAAAGGTGGTTTGGAATGGAAACAGGAA
>DASTIZ010000459.1:0-5577 GCA_035717045.1 Chitinophagaceae bacterium | reverse complement strand
TACTAATAAATGCACTCGGAAGCTAGTTTGAAAATCACGGTAAGTGTTGAATAGGGGAAAACGAATGAGTGTTTAATCGGAGTCTAAAGCCCCCTTTAAGAGATCTAGGGGCTCTTAAATCTAATTGATTCGGCGCTCATGAAATCGGATGTCTTTTTTGCGTGAGAATAAAACTTTTGTCTTTCATTTTTCGATATTTTCATGTTCAAAACCAACTTTCATGGGACAGCTCAAAACCAGCGACCTCATTGTATTTCTGATTTACTTCATCATTGTGGCCGGCTATGGTTATTGGATCTATCAAAGAAAAAAGAACACGCATAACGATTCGAAAGATTTTTTTCTTGCTGAGGGTTCTCTCACGTGGTGGGCAATTGGCGCATCGTTGATCGCCTCCAATATTTCTGCAGAACAATTTATCGGGATGTCTGGCCAGGCGTTTCAGCTTGGATTGGGTATAGCTTCGTATGAGTGGATGGCAGCACTTACGTTGATCATCGTGGCTATATTCTTTATGCCGCTTTACCTGAAAAATAAGATCTATACAATGCCGCAGTTTTTGCGTCAGCGCTATGATGGAAGAGTCAGTACGATCATGGCTGTCTTCTGGCTAATGTTGTATGTGCTGGTAAATCTTACCTCAATCATTTATCTTGGTGCACTTAGTCTTCAAAATATGCTGGGGGCTTCATTCTTCTGGTGTGCATTTGGCTTGTCTTTGTTTGCGATCTTTATCACACTTGGAGGGATGCGTGTTATTGGCTATACAGATGTCGTACAGGTATTTTTTCTTGTGCTTGGGGGGTTGGCCACAACTTATCTTGCGCTTGAGCTGGTTTCCGATAGCATGGGTGATGGCAAAGGAGCCTGGGAAGGTTTGCAACTCTTAAAGCAAAAAGCTCCGGAACATTTTCACATGATCTATCATAAAGGTGAAAGTCTGGTGTATAGTGGAGAACCCTCCGGCGGCATCACACCGACAAAAGATCCATGGCAGGAATTACCTGGACTTGCCGTCTTGATCGGCGGCATGTGGATCGCTAATCTTAGTTATTGGGGTTGTAACCAGTACATCACACAAAGGGCATTGGGTGCAAGCCTCCCGACGGCAAGAAAAGGATTATTGTTTGCTGCATTTCTGAAATTATTAATGCCTGTTATTGTAGTATTGCCAGGTATTGCATGTTATGTGATCTTTAAAAATGGGGGTAATGAAGCAATCACACAAGGAATGAAAGTAACCGATGTAACAACTGACAATGTGTTTATAAAACCAGACAATGCTTATTCCATTTTATTAAATCTCTTACCCGCGGGATTGAAGGGACTTGCTTTCGCCGCATTAACGGCAGCAATTGTTGCGTCACTTGCCGGCAAAGCGAACAGTATCTCCACTATTTTTTCATTGGATATTTATAAACGATTCATAAATAAAAATGCAACGGACAAAAAAGTTGTGGTGACCGGTCGTTGGGTAGTGCTTGCTGCATTTATTATTGCATTGATGATTGCACCGGCATTAAAGAGTTTTGGACAGGGATTTGCCTATATCCAGGAGTTTACCGGTTTTATCTCACCCGGCATACTTGCTATGTTCCTGATGGGATTTTTCTGGAAGCGCTCCAATTCAAACGGTGCGCTGGCAGCAACCATCGCAAGTATTCCATTGTCGGCTATTTTTAAGTACTATGTGCCATCTATTCCGTTTATGAACAGAATGGGAATTGTTTTTCTCGCTTGCGTGGCATTGATAATACTATTCGGATTATTAGATCCTAAATCAAAGGAAAATCCGAAGGCCTTGGAGGTGGATAGTTCTATGTTCAAAATGTCAACTGGTTACCTGATCGGTGTGGTTATTGTTACAGCTATATTGGCCGCACTCTATATTGTTTATTGGTAACTTCGTGAATGGGTGGACGTCATTGCGACTATGAGCTTGCAAAGCAGGAAACAAGTGAATGGTCAATCTTTCGAAAAACACTCACCACTTGCATCCGACAGCTATCGGGGCACTACTCATAAAATAAGAATATATAACAAAAATGAAATATCTGCTTGGATTTGATATCGGCTCGTCATCTGTAAAAGCAACATTACTTGAAATTGCTACAGGCCAAACGGCAGCATCTGCATTTTCACCTTCATCGGAAATGCCGATGGAATCACCACAACCGGGATTTGCGGAACAGGATCCGGACATGTGGTGGAGAGAATTGATTAATGCCGTGAATAAATTACGCCAGCAGGTTTCATTTCATGGAGATGAACTCGCTGCCATTGGCATTGCTTACCAAATGCATGGACTTGTTTGTGTAGATAAGAATTTAAAACCACTTCGGCCATCGATAATCTGGTGTGACAGCCGAGCGGTCAAAATCGGTGATAAAGCTTTTAAGCAATTAGGCAGAAAATATTGTTTAAAAAATTTCCTGAACTCACCCGGAAATTTTACCGCGTCAAAATTAAGATGGGTGAGAAAAAATGAACCGGAAATTTATAAGAACATTTATAAGATCATGTTACCGGGTGACTATATCGCGTTGAAATTAACCGGGGAGCCTGCAACGACCATTTCCGGTTTGAGTGAAGGAGTAATGTGGAATTTTAGAAAAGAGAAGATCGCTGCTGATCTTCTTGAATATTTTGGCATTGATGAAGAATTGATCTCTCCGCTGGTTCCAACATTTGGAGAACAAGGGACGCTGTCGGCTACTACTGCAAATGAGTTGGGATTGAAAGAGGGAATTCCAGTTTCGTATCGTGCCGGAGACCAGCCTAACAATGCATTTTCATTGAATGTATCTCAACCCGGACAGGTGGCCTCTACCGCCGGTACATCGGGGGTTGTTTATGGAATTATTGATAAACCGAATTACGATCCGAAATCAAGAGTGAATACATTCGTGCATGTTAATCATACAAAGAAAGAGCCACGCTATGGCGTTTTACTTTGTGTGAACGGAACGGGTATTTTGAACAGTTGGTTGCGCAAGAACTTTTTTAGTGATTCATCTTACGAACAGATAAATAAAGAAGCATCCATGGCACCGGTGGGTTCTGATGAGCTTTTGATCTATCCTTTTGGCAACGGAGCAGAAAGAGTACTGGAAAATAAGGACCTGGGAGCAGTCATGAAAGTAGTTCAATTCAACCGTCACAATCGTGGTCATATTGCCCGTGCCGCGCAAGAGGGAATTGTGTTTGCTTTACAGTATGGTATTGAAGTAATGAAAGAAATGGGGATGGAAATAAATACGGTAAGGGCCGGACACGCTAATATGTTTTTAAGTGATGTCTTCAGCTCCGTGTTTGTAAATACTATTGGGTGCGAATTGGAATTGTATAACACGGATGGCGCAACGGGAGCTGCAAGAGGAGCGGGTATTGGAGCCGGGATATATCACAACCTTGCTGAAGCTTATTCTTCGATGGAAAAGATCAGAAGCTATTCGCCTGAAAAAAGTCAGCAAGAGATTTATACTGAGATTTATGATAAATGGAAGCGTCAGTTAAAGAAGCTATAGGAATCTTATTCTGTGTTTTATCCAGTGATTCTGCGCGATCCATTGCAGACAAAAACCTTATTACCTTAGTGGCAACAGTACTCCCTATAAAGCAACCTTATTACATTATTTTTTGCTGACAAGGTATTAAGGCAGATTGTTAATCGGATTGGCTTTCTACTAAGATTTTTTGGTAAGGTATTCCTGCAAAATTCAGTTTGATTTGAAATTTGACCTGCATGAAATTTTAAAATGAAGACCTCACTTTTCTCTGCCGGACGTTCTTTTAATCAATATATTTGACGCCAATTATTTCTATATGAAGAGATCTATCATTAATTTTTTACCAGCAATCATACTTTTTTTTCTAAGCTGTAATTCTGCTACTCAAGGTTCATCAGCCGAAACTGCGGAGTTGGTCATCAATAATGCAAAAGTTTACACGATCAACAAAAATCGGCCTGAAGCAGAGGCTTTGGCTGTTAAAGATGGAAAAATAGTTTTTGTCGGCAGCAATACAGATGTAAAAAAATACATCGGTGATCGTACAGAAGTGATCGATGCAAAAGGTCAGTTTGTAATACCGGGTTTTATTGAAGGACACGGGCATATTCATGGGTTAGGAAGTTCATTGATGAACTTAAATTTAATGAATGTGAAGAACTGGGATGAGATCGTGGCGATGATTGCCGAAGCTGTGAAAAAAGCAAAGCCTGGTGATTGGATCATTGGTCGTGGCTGGCACCAGGAAAAATGGAATCCTGCTCCTGCAAAAAATTTCCTTGGTTATCCTTATCATGAAGAGCTTGATAAAGTATCTCCTGATAATCCTGTTTATTTATCACATGCAAGTGGTCATAGTGCTTATGTAAATGCAAAGGCCCTGGAGCTTGCGGGCATTACTGCGTCAACGAAGAGCCCGGCGGGTGGTGATATTGTAAAAGATCAGAATGGAGTGATCGTTGGTGTGTTGGCAGAAACTGCGCAGGGTTTGGTTAGCAGGTCATACAATGCCTGGGAGAATCAGCGACCCAAAGAAGAACGTACTGCAAAATGGGCCGAAAGCATAAAACTTGCTGAAGAAGATTGTTTGAAAAAAGGTGTTACCAGCTTCCAGGATGCAGGCTCATCCTTTGAACAGGTTGAAGAAATGAAAAAACTGGCCAAGGAAGGGAAATTAAATATTCGTCATTGGTTAATGGTGAGAGATGGTAATGCGTCGCTTCGTTCGCATGCAAATGTATTTCCGGTCGTCAATGACGGCAATGGATTCTTGACAGTGAAAGCGGTAAAAGTTTCCCTCGATGGTGCGTTGGGGTCTTATGGTGCCTGGCTACTCGAGCCATACACTGATCGCCCGGGTTGGGTTGGGAACAATACTTTTAATATCGATTCATTAAAAGCCATTGCTGATTTCTGCTGGAAAAATAATTTACAATTATGTGTACATGCCATTGGTGACCGGGCCAATCGTGAGCTGATCGATATTTATGCGGCGCAGATCGCGAATGATAAAAGTAAAGATCATCGCTGGCGGGTGGAACATGCACAGCACGTGAATCCAACCGAGATACCGCGTTTCAAAGAATGGAACGTGATCGCTTCGATGCAGGGAATTCATTGTACGAGTGATGCGCCATTTGTTCCAAAGCGTCTGGGAGCAAAACGTAGCGAAGAAGGCGCCTATGTATGGCAATCATTTCTTAAAGCAGGTGTTGTAGTGAACAATGGGACTGACGTGCCGGTGGAAGACCAGGACCCTATTGCCAACTTTTATGCATCGGTTACAAGAAAGCTGACAGATGGTTCTGAATTTTATCCCGCACAAAAGATGACGAGGGAACAGGCTATTTATTCTTATACAATGGCAAATGCTTATGCCGCTTTCGAGGAAAAGGAAAAAGGTTCATTGGAAGTTGGGAAGTATGCAGACATTGTTATTCTTTCTAATAATTTAATGATCTGCAAAGACGAGGAAATTAAGAATACAAAGGTCGTAACGACAATAGTGGGAGGGAAAGTGAAGTATAAGGCGCAGTTTTAGTTGCTTCAGCCGTTTAGATTGCGTGGG
>DASTIZ010000458.1:0-10332 GCA_035717045.1 Chitinophagaceae bacterium | reverse complement strand
GATAATCTTAAGAATTTTATTGGCGCTTTTGATTATGTAAAAACAAGAAAAGATTGCAATGGTAAAATTGGTTGCGTTGGTTTTTGCTGGGGTGGCGCTATGTCAAACAATCTTGCAGTAAATATTCCTGATCTGAAAGCCGCAGTACCATTTTATGGCCGGCAGCCGGCGACCGCAGACGTTCCAAAGATCAAAGCCGCATTACAGTTGCATTATGCCGCGATGGATGAAGGTGTAAATGCCGGGATCGCCGCTTATGAAGAAGCATTGAAAGCGAACAAAATAAAATATGAGCTATATATGTACGAGGGTGCGCAGCATGCTTTTCATAATGACACTTCACCCGCAAGATATAATGAAGAAGCAGCAAAGAAGGCCTGGAAGCGAACACTTGAGTTTTTTGAAAAATATCTTAAATAGCTCTATCACTCTATGAGAACAAACAAAAGGTTTGCTTTAATAATCTCCTTCTTATTTTTTTCATTTTCAATTTCTGCTCAAAAAAGCTCGCTTAGTTATACCGTAAAAATGGATAACCCGGAGTGGCATTTCTTTCATGTTTCCCTTTCCTGCAAGGGGATAAAGAGAGAATTTATCGATTTCAAAATGCCTGCATGGACACCCGGCTATTACCAAAAAATGGATTATGCAAAAAATTTGCAACGCCTCAAAGCCACCGATGCAGCCGGTAAGGAATTGAAATGGGAAAAAACTGGTGATAACACCTGGCGGGTATTCAGTAAAAATGCAGAAGCGGTACATCTTGCCTATGAAATAAAGACAGAAAGATCATTTGTTGCCACGCCTTACGTGGATGAAACCCGCGGTTATGTCTTACCGGCAGGTGTATTTCTATACATAGATAAAATGATCAGCCATCCCGTGCAGGTTAGAATAGTTCCGGATGAAAAATGGAACCGGGTCGCAACGGGTCTTGACTCAATCCCCGGGAAAAAATTTACCTACACTGCTCCCGACTTTGACGTTTTATATGATAGCCCTTTTCTTGCCGGCAATCTTGAAGAGCTGCATCCTTTTTATATAAGAGGGGTCAAACATCGCTTTATCGGTTATAAACTTGGCGACTTTGACAGGGAACAATTTATTGCTGATCTGAAAAGAATTGTGGATGCGGCAGTAAATGTGATTGGTCACATCCCCTACAAACATTATACGTTCATTGCGATCGGTCCTGGTCCGGGTGGTATCGAGCATTTGAACAACACAACGTTTGGATTTAACGGAACAAATTTCAAAAACCGCGATAATTATATCCGTACTCTTCATTTCCTGGCTCACGAATATTTTCACCATTATAATGTAAAAAGAATAAGACCGATAGAGCTGGGTCCTTTTGATTATGACAAAGGTAGTCGCACAAAGATGCTTTGGGTATCGGAAGGTCTTTCTGTTTATTATGAGTATTTGGTTGTCAGAAGAGCCGGAGTCTCTACCGATGCCGAATTGCTGAATGCGTTGCGCGGAAATATCCTTGCCTTTGAAAATAAACCTGGCAAACGTTTTCAAACTCTCGAGCAGGCAAGCTATGAAACGTGGAGTGACGGTCCCTTTGGAAGAACTGGTGACGAAGTAAACAAAACCATTTCTTATTATGACAAAGGTCCGGTAGTAGGTATGCTGTTTGATTTTAAGATCAGGCAGGCAACCCATAATAAAAAGTCGTTGGATGATGTAATGCGGTATTTATACAAGGAATATTATCAGAAACGGAAAAGAGGTTTTACTCAAGAAGAATTAAGGGCTGCTATTGAAAATGTAGCCGGCACTTCGATGGCTGACGAGTATGAATATGTATCAACGACAAGGGAGCTTGATTACCCAAAATATTTCACTTATGCAGGATTAAGGATCGATACGACAACAAAGATATTATCGACGGCTTATGCAGGTTTCACATTACAGGAAAGACAAGACAGCGTGTTTGTTAGTGCTTTGGATCATGAATCCCCGGCCTGGAATGCAGGGATAAGACGCGGTTTACCCGTTATAAAGATCAACCAGGAAAAAGCGTCAGTTGATTTGCTGAATAAAACAATTACTGATGCCAGGCCCGGCGATAAAATCACGTTAACCCTGACCATAAATAATGAAACTAAAAATACAACCATCATCCTGGAAAGAAAAAGAGAACGCCCATTTATCATTGCGACGATAGGAGATCCGGACTCCTTACAAAAACAAATTCTTGAAAGTTGGTTAAAGGGATAAGAACCTTATCTTTAAAGAATAATCGACACCCCCATGTGGATATTCCAGATCGCAACGTTTTTCAGAAACGTCTTCCGGTTGATCGCTATCTTCTTTATCATCCTGAAACATATCGCCAAGAACTGGATGTACAATACCTGGATGCGCCGCATATTTGACCCGAAGGGAAAACGTTTAACCAGCAGGGCTGAACAACTGCGCCAGACAATTGAAGAACTGGGCCCCACCTTCGTTAAGTTCGGTCAGATCGTGGCCGACAGACCCGATCTTGCGTCAGATCATTTAAGAGAAGAGTTGAAGAAGCTGCAATCAAATGCAAGACCTATGGATGATGATGAAGCGATCAGTCTTATTGAAACCGAACTCGGTGACCCGATTGAAGAAGTTTTTCTAAGTTTTGATAAAAACCACATTGCCTCCGCTTCTATCGCACAGGTGTATTCAGGAATTTTAAAAACGGGTGAAAAGGTTGCTGTAAAGATCCAGCGACCCAATATCAAGCATAAGATCGAGATCGACCTGATCTTAATGAAAGTATTAGCGAGACAAGTGGTGAAAACGTATCCGGGACTTACCAGTTTTAACCTCATCGGTTTTGTTGAAGATTTTGGCGAAAACCTGATGAAGGAACTTGATTTCAACAATGAGGCTTCAAACATGCTTCGTTTTGCTGATATGTTTAAAGATGATTCCCGCTGTTATATCCCCAAAGTTTTTATTCATCATTGCCGCCAGCGGCTATTAGTGATGGAATTTGTGGAAGGATTGCGGCCGGATGATCTTGACGGTATAAGAGCGGCCGGTTTTGATACACAGGTTATTGCCGAGAACGGAACTCATATTATTTTAAAGATGATCCTGCAGCACGGGTTCTTTCATGCTGATCCACATCCGGGAAATATTTTTATCCGGGGCGATAACCAGATCGTTCTTCTTGATCATGGCATGGCAGCCAGCTTAAAACCCAAGCAAATACAAGCTTTAATAAATTTCATGCTTGGCTTTTCAAAAAATGACCCGCACCGCATTGCCAAATCCTTGCTCAGCTTATCGGAAATACCTTTTTTCAAAGAGCTGGAAGATCTTGAATTCAGGCTTAGTGAAATTCTCAAGAAATACAGCTACATGAGTTATGAGCAGGTTGATATCTCTGCGATCATGACCGAGGCATTCAAGGTAATTGCACGATATGGCCTAACTGTTCCATCTAATCTTTTTACACTGATAAAATCACTTGCCACGATACAAAAGTTTGCTGAACACCTCGAAGCCGATGTTTCAATTGCAAACATGATACGCCCCTATGCCACGGAAAAGATAAAAGAACAATTCAGCTGGGATGCAATCGTAAAAACGGTAATGGATTCGGCTGAAGATTATTTATACCTCGTAAGCAAGTTGCCAAAGGATATAAGAGAGGTTGTTGGTAAAATGAAGGATGGCGTAGTACGGCATGAGATCAATTTCAGTGAGGATAGTTTTACGAATAAGGCCGTACGGATGAATATCAACCGACTTGCATTTGTATTTATACTTGGGTTGATGATGATCTGCTCCACATTGCTGATGATCTATATGCGGGAAAAGCAGGTTATCAGGATATTTTTTTATGCCACGCTTTTTATCACCACCGTAACCGCATTGCGATTACTTTCAAAAACAAAATTCAGTTAGCCGGCTGGTCGCCTTGCTTCGCTTCGCATAGCCCGCAGTCGCAATGACGAGAGAAACTTAGACTTTTTCTCTTTGATGGAGCAAAAAAATTTCAATCAGGAATCATATAAAGACATTACCACCCCTTCCCATCGGGAAGGGGCTTTAGTAGCAACCAGCCTTATAACGATAGTACCGGGGGATGGGCTTTATTTCACAAACCCGCTTGCGCGGAAAAGGAGTACAAGGGTACCCGCATATCGATCTCTGTAAAATTTCTTCCTAACAAGATCATTGAAGATTGAAGTTGCGATCCAGACATTATCTGAAGTCCGGTTGTCGGTAAGCTTCATCGCCAGCGGCACCAAATAATTATGATCGGCCAATTTCTGTAAAGACCTGTCCTGTTCATAGATCCACAGCGTATGGGCATAATTCTGGTTATCAAATTCGGTTTCATTGATCCTTTGGTTGCTGTATGAAATAAAAACCGACGTGGATGTAATGCCACGTTGTTTCAAGCGCTCAATAAATAATGGCATGACCTCTTCCATGATCCTTTGGGTTGCAGAATTGCCATTCCCGACGATCAAAAGCGAATCCAGGATTTCTGGATCATCCTTTGCAGGCGTTCGCTGATGAATATAAACGCTGTCGGCCATTTTTCTCATCATGCCGCAGCCACACAGGACTACTATGACGGGTATTACAAGATACGTTTTCATCACTGGCTTCTTAAAGTTACAAAAATTAATTTCTATTATATCAAATACGGCTGGCTAATCACGAGAGTTGCCAAACACGTAAACTTTATTTTGGCTCCCCAACAAAATGTACCTACATTTAACTACCACACCTTCTGAAGCACTATATCTTACTCTACAGAGAGCCCAATTATTTATAAACTAAAACAAAATGTTATGAAGAAAATTCTTTTCGGAGTTTTCATCTGCGCTTTTTTATTAGCCTGTAATGAAAAAACAGCAGAGAAGACTGATTCTACAAATGCTACTTCCACTGCAACTGCCGACACAAACAAAACTACTGATGAGATCCTGCCAATGAGTGAAGCTGATGACGCCAAAAACTCCCTGTTGGCTTTTTCAAAAGGCGATGTAAATGGAATGACCGCCCATTATGATGATAATGCAAAATATTATTGGTCAAGCGGAGATAGTCTTGTAGGTAAACAAGCAATACAGGATTATTACAATGGTCGCTGGAAGATTATTGATTCAATTAAAGTTATTGATCAGGTAGTATTGCCGGTAAAAGTAAACACCAGCCAGGCGCCGGAACATGTTCTTGGCAAATGGGTATTGGTTTGGTCAAAAATGCAAGTAAAATATAAAAACGGCAAAACCATTGGCTTCTGGACCCATACCGATTATCATTACAACAATGCAGGTAAAGTGGATGTAGGAATTCAGTATATCGACCGCCACCAGATAATGGAAGCCAGCAAATGATGATTTAATTCTTATTATAACCCCGCGATGCGGGGTTTTTTTGTATCAACCATTGTTGATTTTGCGCACTACTCATTTTGAAAAAAACCCCTACTTTTAATCATTTAAGAACCAAAACAATCTCTAATGAAAAAACTTTTTCTATTAGCCAGTTCTTTATTTATCCTGATCACAACTGCATTCGCTCAACAAACAGTTTCCGGCCGGGTAACGGACGATAAAGGAAATCCTGTGGAGGGGATCTCGGTTACCGTAAAAGGAACTACCACCGGAACGACTACCGATAAGAACGGTGACTATACGATCAAGGTTTCGGACATCAATGCTACGTTGGTTTTCTCGGGAATAGGTTATTACAAGGAAGTTCCCGCAAACAACGCTTCGAATGTTACATTAGAGGCCTCATCTGTTATTCTTACCGGAGTTGAAATGGTGGGTACACGTAGTCTTAAAAGATCATCAACAGAAACCCCGGTGCCGGTAGATATCATCCCCATCTCAAAAGTGGTAAATCAATTAGGCCTGGTAGAGATCAATTCAATTCTTCATTATGTGGCTCCTTCATTTAATGCCAATCGTCAATCTGGTTCTGATGGCGCCGACCATATCGATCCGGCAACATTGCGTGGAATGGGACCTGACCAAACTCTTGTATTGATCAACGGTAAGAGAAGGCATCAAAGTGCATTGGTAAATCTTTATGGCAGTCGCGGCCGCGGCAATACCGGCACAGACCTGAATGCAATTCCTGCTGCAGCCATTGAAAGAATAGAAGTGCTGCGTGATGGCGCCAGTGCTCAATATGGTTCTGACGCAATTGCCGGTGTTATCAACATCATTTTAAAATCAAACGTGAATGAACTGAACGGTACCGCAACGGTTGGAACACATTTGACAGGCTATGGCGGCACCCTTGAATTGGATGGTCAAAAGGTTTTGGAAAATCAAACTGATGGACTTTATTACAATGCGAATCTGAACTATGGCTTCAAATTAAAAGATAACGGGTTCTTAAATCTTACTGCTGATTATTTAAATAAGGATAAAACTTTTCGGCCTAACTACGAACCCATATTTCCGGATAACTATCGCAAACAATTTGGTGATGGTTCTTATTCTAATTACCGGGCATTCTTTAATAACCGGATAAGCCTCGGCGGTGCCACTGAATTCTATTCATTTGGAGGCTATAATCGCCGTGATGGTGAAGCCTATGCATTTACCCGCGACCGGGGCAGTGAAAGAAATGTCATCTCAATTTATCCCGATGGGTTTGATCCATTGATTACTTCCGAAATAACAGATAAATCAATTTCTTTTGGATTAAGAAGCAAATTTTGCGGCTGGAATGCCGATTTTAACGGAACAACCGGAAGCAACCGGTTTCACTATGGAGTTGAAAATACATTGAATGCTTCATTAGAGGACAACTCCCCTACTTCATTTGATGCCGGCGGTTTTCAATTATCGCAGCAAACACTTGGTGTCAACTTCACAAAGAACTTTGGTACCGTTGGTGCTGGTCTTAACCTTGCGTTTGGTACCGAATTCCGGCATGAACAATATGAGATCTTTGCCGGAGAGACTGCCTCATGGAAACAGTTTCTTGATGGCGATGGAAAACCAATTGTGTTCTCCGTCAACGGACCAGGCGATACAACTTTTCGTCCTGGTGGTTCACAGGGTTTTCCTGGTTTTCAACCAAAAGATGTTGTAAAAGCAAGACGCAAGAACTGGGCTGCTTATGCTGATGCAGAGTTTGATATTACAAAAAGCATATTGATCGCTGGAGCCGTACGGGTAGAAAACTATAGTGATTTTGGGTGGACCGATAACTATAAGCTGGCAACAAAACTTAAAGTAAATAATAATTTTAGCCTGCGTGGTTCATGGAGCACTGGTTTCCGTGCACCGTCATTGCCCCAGGCTTATTTTAGCTCTACATTTACAAACGTGGTGGCCGGCCAGATCTTTGACCAGGTCATTGCACCAAACACCAGTGCTTTGGCAAAAGCAGTTGGAATTCCCCAGTTAAAAGAAGAAACATCCAACAACTTTAGCGTGGGTTTTGTAGCTAAGATTGGTAACAAGATCAATCTGACCGTTGATGCTTACAATATCAAAGTAAAGGATCGTATCGTGTTAACGGGTTTATTCGATACCAATGATGACCAGATCGGCGCCATACTCCAAAGCATGAATGTTGGAGCTGCACAATTCTTTACAAATGCTGTTGATACGAAGACAAAAGGTGTTGATATCATTGCCACCTACAATACAAATCTCGGCCAGGGAAGATTGAATACAACGCTGGCTGCCAATTTTAACGACATGGAAGTAGAGGCCGTACATACAACAGCGCAGCTTGCCGGTAAAGAAGAAGTTTATTTCGGAGTGAGAGAAAGATATTTCTTATTGGCATCAGCTCCTGAGCATAAGGTCAACTTAAGTCTGGATTATTCGGTTAATAGATTTAACCTCTTTGCCCGTGTTACCCGCTTCTCAGGGTTAAAACTGATCGATTTTAATTTTGATGAAGCAAATCCTGACATATATGATCCAAGACACACAGTTGACCTGACCCTGGGATTGAAAGTGAGCGAAAATTTCAATATTGCCATCGGCGGTGTAAATATTTTAGATACTTACCCCAGCATACAGGACCCCGGACTAACTGAAACAGGTGGTATGTGGGATGCAGTACAGATGGGGCATGGTGGTGCGTTCTTTTTTGGAAAACTTGGCTTCACTTTTACAAGAAAAAAATAGTTTATAGAAGTCCTGCCAACAAGAGCCTCCATGTGAGGCTTTTTGTTTTTCTGATTTAAATCTGGTTACACATAGCGCATAGGCATATAGAAAACACATAGATTCTATGTGAAATCTATGGTTCTATATGCCTATGGGGTTAACAGCGTTATATACCAGAGTTATTTATTGACTAAGCAATGAAGAGGCCTTAGCAAGTATTGAAAAAATTAATGATTTATCAATTTCTGAAAATTTAATTGGGTCTGCAGGATCTTTCTTATGTGGATTGATCTCATATTGCATCCACCCCACATCATGCCATTGACCAAGCTTATACCCGATCTTTTCATATGTTGTTAAATACTCAAATCCAAATTTTTTATGAAACGAAATACTCCTGTCATTTGGCAATGTGATCACCGCGTAGGCATTTACATAACCTTGTAATTTCAGGATCCCAAATAACGCCGTATATAACGCATGGGCAATGCCCCGGTGATAGAACTCTTCTGAAATATAAACCGATGGTTCAGTACACCATTGATAACCTTTCCGCTCGCGATGTTTACCTGCATAAGCATAGCCCGCGATTTGATTGCCAATTTCACAAACGAGCCAGGGTCTTTCTTCAAGATTTGAAAGTACTCTTTTTTGAAACTCCTCAACAGGTGGCATTTCCGTTTCCTGTGTGATACCGGAATTCAAAATAAATGGACCATAGATATCCAGCATGCCTGAAGCATCATCTTTGGTGGCTACTCTTACAGTTTCCCGCACTTTGATTCTTTAAATTTGATTTTGAATTGGCAAAATAACCATCAAAATCGAAAAAATGAAGCATTAATTTTTTGCGTACACAAGATTAAAAACACATCCTGAAAACGATAAAGTTTATGAAGGGGGATACCAAACTCAACTTTATTATGTATCTGGCCTGTTATTAATAGGGTGATAAGGTGATATAATTAAGAGAAATGTTTTCCACTAAGATTAATAGAAATATTTAGCGTTGTTAAAGGTTCCCAATCGTACGAGACTCGTAAAAGGTTTACATATCACGCCTCATACACCCACTTCCGGAATGCCGGTGCGGTTTCCTGGCTTACAATGATTGCATGATTAATATCCGATGCCGCCAGGTCTATCTGCAGTTTCACCTTTTCATATGGCTTGAAACTGCGGATGTAATTGATGTTGACAATGTATTGTCGATTGGCCCGGAAAAATTTATTCTTATCGAGTTCTATTTCAAGATCGGAAAGGTTCTTATCTGATAAATACTTTCTACCACATTTATCGATCACATACACCACTTTATTTTCGGTAAAGAATAGCACAATATCTTCAAAAGGCAGGGCAATATTTTCAATTCCTTTCTTAACAACAATTCTTGTCTTTCTCGGTTGTAAAAAAGGACTCACCAGCCTGCCGATATCTGTTTTGCCAGCAAAATGATGCTGAAGCATGTTGTATTTTTTCAATGCCTTGTCCAATTCCTTTTCATCAACCGGCTTGAGCAGATAGTCAATGCCGTTATGTTCAAATGCATTCAGCATAAATTCATCATAAGCGGTAACAAAGATCACCGGTGAATTAGCAACACAATGACGGAATATCTCAAATGATAATCCATCGGGTAGCTGAACATCACTGAAAATAATGTCGGCGTCTTTTGACTGGCCTAAATAACTGATACCTTCTTCTACAGATGTAATTGTTGCCATCAGGTTCACATCAGCCGATATCCGTGAAAGGGCGTGTAACAGGCTCTCTCTCGAGGGACGCTCATCTTCAATAATAATCGTATTTAACATGGCTCAAAGTTTACAGGTTACTAATCAACGGAAGTTTCACAAGAAAACTGGACTCTTTATTCTCGATAATTATGTTCTTATTACAAAGCAGCTTATACCTGGAGCTTAAATTTCTCAAGCCGATATTGGTCGACTCTACGAGATAAGGCTTCGGTCTTTTGTTGTTGCATACTTTCAGATATTCGCCATTTAATGTCAGTTTTATCTTCAAAGGATCTTCAGCCGTAAATTCGTTATGCTTGATCGCGTTCTCAACCACGGTTTGCAGGGCACAAGGTGGCATCATGACTCTTCTTGCCATGGGCTCTTTGGCTTCATACTCAAATGATAATTTGTTTTCATACCGCACCTGCAAAAGAAAAATATAACTTTCAATAAACTCAAGTTCTTTAAACAACGACACCAACTCTTTGTTC
>DASTIZ010000457.1:0-4007 GCA_035717045.1 Chitinophagaceae bacterium | reverse complement strand
TATTCTATTGTTTGCTGGTAAGTCATCTAAGGTGTAAAATTTTGTATAGACAAGGTATGAATTGTCTCTACTGAAATAATAAAATTTTTCTCAAATTATCAATGATTCATATAATTGATAATTTTCCTGATCAAAACAAATAAAATAAACCTTATCAATAAAATCATTTTCCTTTAGGAACCCAGTCACCGTTTGAATAGCTATTTTTGCGGCTTCTTGTTTCGGATAACCATAGACACCTGTACTGATATTTGGAAAAGCAAGGGAAGATATTTTATTTTCAACGGCTAATTTCAAACTGTTCTTGTAGCAAGCGGCAAGCAATTCAGGTTCTTTTTGTCTACCGCCATGCCATACCGGTCCTACTGTGTGTATAACATATTTTGCAGGTAGATCGCCACCAGTTGTAATTACAGCTTCACCGGTTTTGCAACCACCTTGTTTTCTTACTATCTTTTCACATTCTTCAAGCATAGCAGGCCCTGCTGCGCGATGTATAGCACCATCCACGCCGCCTCCGCCCATCAGGGTTGAATTGGCTGCATTTACTATGGCGTCGACCTTGACTTTCGTGATATCTCCTTTTATGAGCTCTATTTTATTCATTGATAAGTGAACAAAAATAGAGACGACTTTTCATAAGAAGGAAATGAATTGTGCCTGGTCTTTTGACCTCACCCCATGATCATTCTTTTATTGACGGGAAGCCTTCATCCCCTCTCCGTAGCTTCCTGCTTCGCATAGCTCGCAGTCGCGATGACGAGGGGCGGGGCGGGTGAAATTTCAATTTTCGGAGTAATGATGGGGTGACGTGGATACTGTAATAAAAATGCCATCCTGTTTTTAACAAGATGGCATTCACAATTAATCTTAAAGCTTAGCCGCCCGTGCGGATATTAAACTCATAAACCACTACTGATTCTTCACCTGTTCTGTTGAAACGGTTTCGCCTTAACCAATCTCTTATAATATCTTTTGCCTGGCCGTCGCTCATCAAAGAACCTCTTACAGTCCTTACAAGCGTACCAATTCCATCGGCGGACACTCTAATCTCGGCCTCTACTTTACCTGAAATATTTTCTCCAGCGTCTAATTTGCCGGAAGTAATAATCGAGCGGTTGCCGCTTACCCTTCTTGGCCCGGTTCCGGTACCAATACCGGTTCCATTACCGCCACCTGAACCTCCACCTGTTCCAGCATAGCCCGGTCCTCTGCCCACTCCAGTCCCGGTTCCATTTCCACCCGCGATATCATATTTGTCGGCAGTACCGCCACCACTTCCGGTTCCTGAAAGAGTCTTGCCGGCGACAGCCTTGGGTCTGGGAGGTGCAGGCGTTTCAACTATAGGTTTAGGGTTTTCTTTTACCACCGAAGTATTTGGATTCACCGTCGCTGCATCGGGTTTGGGGTTCGCTGGTTTGTTCACCGTTGGAGCGGTTTCACTTTTATCATTCGTTTCAAAATCTCTTGAATCAGCGGGATCCCCGGGTGGAACTGAAGCCTTTGCAACCCCTTTTGGCTGGTCAGCTTTTACAGTATTACCACCACCACCGCCCCCGCCGAACTTTTTGGCCGGTACAAGATCTTCAAGATCTACTTCCACATACATAAGTGGTGGTTGTAGCTCTATCCTTGGCAAAGGGAACTTAATAAGAATAAAGGCAAAAATCATGGCGAGTGCAATTCCACCAGTTATCAAAGCAGCACGTTTGTTTTTTTCTTTTTCAAAACTTTGCATCATAGCGGTATAGTAGTTCATACAAAAGTAGACCGGTGCGGTTTTGTATTCAAGTGATTGTTTTACACACCTGTTGATTAAACGATGCAAAGCCTGTGCAACTTGCCCTGGAGCTATCTTATTAATTGTTAATTTTTTGTTTATCCATTGAGAGTATACGAAGCAATCCTGAGGAAAAGAAAAATTACACCGAATGTTCGTGATTACGTAATCAATGACCGCAATTTTACTTTCGTGAGACGTGAGACGTGAGACGTCAAACTCCGGAATCTTACGTCTCACGTCTAACGACTATCATCCAAATCGTTTATATATAAAAAAAGGCATCCATTTCATCAGCATTGCGATCAGCCACCAGCGCCTGCTTATATACACTTTCCGCTTCTTTTTGTCAATTGCGCTTATTATTTGTCTGGCGGCTTTATCTATCGACGCGACCCAAAACCTCTTATTCCCTTTCGCCATTTTGGTATCAACAAACCCAGGTTCAATACAGGTTATTCCAATGTCTTTTTTCATTCGGTATGCTTTGATCGCCAATGCTTCGAAGTAGTTACTTTGAAAAGATTTTGAAGCACTGTAAGCGGGGGCCCAGCTATTACCCCTGTTGGCTGCAATTGATGAGATCACGGCCATCCGTCCATGCCCCTGTTTAACAAAATAATTAAAGGTCCAGTTTGCGATCTCAACGAAACCGTTCACGTTTGTATCAACCATCATTTTATCAAGCTGCCAATCCAGGTTCTTACTTGGTTCGCCAATTCCCGAACTGTAGACGAGTGTATCAAGACTTCCTAATTTGCATACTAGTGATTCGAGTGCCACGATGTTATCTTTTCCTGTCACATCAAAACATTCGGTTTCGATCAGATCGGTGTAAGCAGTTCTTATTTCCTCAAGCAGTTCTTTTCTCCTGCCCGTGATACCAACCTTATAACCCTTTTGAGCGTATAGCTCGGCCATTTTTCTTCCGATGCCGGAAGTGGCACCAATGATAACAATTGTCGGTATTTGCCCGCTCGGAGTCATTTATTCTTTATCAGGCGGAACATACTTGGCAATCCCGTGATCGCGCCTAGCCCTAATAATACAAAAGTATTTTCAGCGCTAAAGAGTCCATTGGAATGAAATACACGATCAATCACGAAGAGACTGATCGTTGTAATTGCAAAACCTATCGAATTGTAAATTGTCAAAGCAGTTCCTCGTAGTTCCTCGGGTGCATATTGCGCGACCAAGGTTGAGAATTGTGGTGAATCAGGTGAAACTGTTCCTCCCCAGATCAGTAGAAACACAATAAACAGAAAGATTGGAAACGAATAGCTAACTGGCGATATTAAACAACAAAGACCTGATACTAATAACGCCCCCGTCGCAACCTTTGCACTACCGATCCTTCGTGACACATAACCTCCGATTACGGACCCGATACTCCCGATGGCGATGACCACAAAACTCAGAAAAGATATATCAAGCTGCTGGGTATTTTTCTTTGCATACAATTCGATAATTAATGGAACAAATCCCCAGAAAGCATATAACTCCCACATATGGCCAAAATATCCAAATGCGGCCTGCCTCCATTTTTTAGAAGCAAATATTTTTCCAAATGCATCCCAACGGAATTTGCCCGATGTTTTCCGGAAAGGGCCATCACCCACCAGGAGTACCATCATTAGTCCACCCGAAGTGGCAATCATTGAAGTGATATGTAATACTGTTTTCCACGGTAAAGCGAATTCGCGGTTTTTAAGTAAATGGGGAAAGGCGGTTCCTAGTATCAAGGCGCCTAATAAGAATCCCAAAGCAGTACCCAATCCCCTTTGGTACCAGTCGGCTGCGATTTTCATTCCCACAGGATAAATACCTGCGATAAAGAAACCCGTCAGGAATCTTAATAAAAACAAAGAGCCCGCATCCTTTGCAAACAATGCCACAGCTGAGTTGGTTAACGCACCAAATAGTGAACTAATGAAGAATAGTTTGACCGGTGAAAAACGATCGGCTAAAGAAAAGAATGCATAGATAAGAGTTCCGGTGATGAAACCAAGCATGACAGCTGACGTAACAAGACTCACTGCATATTGACTTAACTGGAGTGATTGTTTTAACTCCGGCAACACGGCATTGCCAACAAACCAGAGCGATGTGCCTGCAAATTGCGAGATCACCAGCAGGGGCAGTATATGTTTTGGTACTGATGACAAATGGATGATAATTGGCTATGGTAAATATAAAATGTGTAAAAGATTGAAAGATAAAAATAATT
>DASTIZ010000456.1:0-5007 GCA_035717045.1 Chitinophagaceae bacterium | reverse complement strand
AGGAGGTATTTCCTTTACCCTCGAAGCTGTTTCACTGATCAACGGAATTAGTTTTCTAAAATCAATGCCTTCATTTTTACAGTAATCCTCAGCAAGTGAATAAAGATAATTGGTAAAATTATTTACGAACACGGCGGCAATATGCAACTTCAGCCGGATGTCGTCCGTGGCCTGGGATACATGTTGCGACGAAATGGAATTGGCCAGCGATGCCAATTTCTTTATAGCCACTTCATCACTCCCGTCAAAAAAAATCGGGGCTTCGGGTAAATTGATATCCTCTTTATGAAGGCTCTGTAACGGATAAAAAACGCCGTAGTGATCACTTACATTTTTCAACACATCCTTTGAAACCGATGCGGCCGTATGTGCTACCACTTTCCCGGGCAACCTAAGATCTGAAACAACTTCATCAATGGCATCATCACTTACGGCAACCAGGTACACTTCGGCACTGCGATTGATAATACTCGGATAGTTTGTGCTTTCTGTATCCCATTCATAGGCAAGCTTACTCGCAGCAGATGGATTGCGGCTCACAACCTGCAAAATATTATGCCCGGCCGCTTTGAATTTCCTGCCGAGCACGGCGGCTACATTTCCTGATCCAAGAATTACAATCTCCATATGACGCTCCCCAACTTATTTTCAAATTGAAGTTACATTTGTATAATGACAAAGTTAGGGCAACAGATAGCGACCGGGTATTACCGAACAAAATTTAAAATACTCTCTGCGATTTCAAATAAAAAGGCAGCTGAACTGGCGCTGGATCTATTTTCAACACCTCAGTCCAGGTATAAACAGAAACTACCTGAGATATTTAACGAGGCGGAAAAACTTCAATTTACACATTATGGAGAAACCGTTACGGGCTATTGTTGGAATCATGGTGGTCACCGGAAAGTGCTTATCGTTCACGGGTTTAATTCTTCAGTAGCAAAATTTGATCGCTACATAAGACCTCTGATAAGAAAAGGATATGAAGTATTGGCATTTGATGCGCCGGGCCATGGATACAGCTCCGGTAAAAAGTTAAACGCGGTTGTTTTCAAAGATATGGTCACATTTATTCATAAAGAATACGGACCGGTAAGATCTTACCTGGGACATTCGTTTGGTGGGCTTGCGATTTGCCTGGCATTAGAGGAGATCCCACATGATGAGGATGTTCATGTCGTGCTGATCGCTCCCGCCACTGAATCAAAGACGGCAATCGACTCATTCTTTTCATTCATGAAACTGGACGGGGATGTTAGAAGAGAATTCGATGATTATATTTTCAGGTTGAAAAATAAACCACCGGATTGGTATTCGGCCAGCCGCGCGGTAAAGAACTTAAAAGCAAAGATCCTCTGGTGTCATGATGAGGACGATCCTTTGACCCCCTGGAGCGATGCAAAAAAAGTAATGGATGAAAGACATGCTAACATTGAATTCCTCGTCACCAAAGGATTGGGGCACAGAAGGATTTACAGGGATAACAAAGTATTCAAAGCCATTATTGAATTCCTGTAAACCGGGATTTTCACGATTGAAAGGATTAATGAGGAACCCGTGAATTCATTCCTAAATCCGGGTCACCCCTTTTTATCCTTATTTTCAATTGTACAAAGGAAAAATTCCAGCTGCCGATGACCGTTCATGCAAAAACAACTTATTCTTACCTGGCTCTTGGAGACTCTTACACAATAGGTGAAAGCGTCCCTGGCCCTGATAACTTTCCAAACCAAACTGTTCGCCTATTAAGAAATGCAGGATATGAATTTAACACGGCAGAAATTGTAGCAAAAACCGGTTGGACAACAGATGAACTTCAAAACAAAATTGATGATTACTCATTTAAACCACCTTATGATATAGTTAGTTTGCTGATCGGTGTAAATGATCAGTATCGTGGACGCGCAGTGGAGGATTATAAGCCAGGTTTTGAAAACTTATTAAAGGTAGCCATTCAATTTGCGGGGAAAAAGACAGATCATGTTATCGTATTATCAATCCCGGATTGGGGCGTTACTCCTTTTGCAGCCGGAAGGGACCGTGAGCAAATAGCCAGGGAAATCGACTCATATAATGCAGCCAATAACTCTATCTCTGAACGATACAAGGTCCACTATATCGAGATTACTTCATGGACACGACAGGCGCTCTATAATCCTTCATTGATCGCAGGCGATGGTTTGCATCCGTCAGCTGTAGAATATAAACGATGGGCAGTGAGCCTTGCCGGTAAAATAAAAGCCATCATCAAATAGCGAAAACGCAATATCTTCCGGCCATGAAAATAAATTTTTTGGCCGTTTTCAGTTTTGCAGCGTTTCATCTGTCCGCGCAACAAGTTACTGTTTCAAAAGATATCAAAAAAGCAATGGAGAGAATCGATACGAATACTATCCGGTCACATATTGCATACCTGGCAGATGATAAATTAAAAGGACGTTTGCCCGGAACTGAAGGTTATCAAATGGCGGTTGATTATGTTACTGAACAATTCAAAAAGATTGGAATAGCACCTGGTGGAGATAACGGTGGATATACACAAAAACTTTTGATCCGTAAATCAATTGTTGAAAACAGTTCAGCGGTCGCCGTATTAAAAGACAATTCCGGCAATATAGATTCATTGGTATTTCTAAGAGATTTTGCGCCTGCGCCGCATCCATTAACCAAGAGCTCATCCGCTGAGGGGCAATTGGTCTTTGCCGGTTACGGTGTTGAAATTCCCGGTCGTTATTCTGATTATCAAGATATCGATGTAAGAGGAAAAATTGTTGTTTTAGTTGCCGGTGCCCCGGACGGATTGCACTCGACTGTTACAGCTCATTCTTCGAATGCCGGGAACAAAATGACGGTGGCCTTCGAAAAGGGTGCGATTGGGGTTGTGATGTATAATCCTCAGAATCGTCGCCCAATAAATGAAAACCCCACACTACAATCAAATACGACAGTTAATCCGGAGAAAACCCGGGCATTTGGAAGGGGTTTTACCGGTAACCTGAAAATTGTTGTAAATACTGCTACTCCATTTCTGAAAAGACTTTTTATGAATTCGGGGAAAAATATGCAGGATGTATTGGTAAGTATCAAAGCAGGTAGGCCATCCTCATTTGAATTTGATTATTCACTTTCTGTGAGTTATACAACCACTCACCATGATTTCGAAAGTCATAATGTTATTGGATTGATACCGGGCTCAGACAAAATTCTAAAGAGCGAATATGTTGTTCATTCCGCCCATCTCGACCATGTTGGTACCGGACGAGTGGTTGATGGGGACTCCATTTATAATGGTGCTCATGACAATGCGTCTGGCGTGGCGTCTTTGCTTGAGATCGCAAGACTCTACAAAACTTCCGGCGCTAAACCAAAACGGTCGATCCTGATTATAATGGTGACCGCGGAGGAAATGGGCCTGCTTGGTTCCTCCTATTTTGCTGCGAATCCAACTGTACCAAAAACTTCCCTTGTGGCCGATGTAAATACCGATATGCCAACCGTGATAGCACCTTTGTTATCTGTAGTTCCCCTGGGGGCTGAGCATTCAAGCCTGATGAATAATGTAAAGTTTGCCGCGAATTACCTCGGTTTGGAAGTTGAAAAGGATCCTGAGCCAAATGAGAATCGCTTTGTAAGAAGTGACCAATACAGTTTTGTAATGAATGGTATTCCTGCGTTACATATTAAATATGGTACCAAAACAAATATTCCGGGCTTTGATCTTACAGCATTCGTAAAACAATGGAGGGCCAAATATTATCACCAGTCAGCCGATGGGTTGGAAGGAGGTATATTTAATTTCGCTGCTGCCAAAACATATGTCCAATTGAATTTCCTTATCAGTTATTCGATTGCGCAAACAACTGCACGACCTAAATGGAATGATGGAGACGTGTTTGCTGCAAAAGCTTTTTGACAATTCTCAAAAAGAATAATTCTCTTTCATTTCCAAAAGATTGTAGCCACAAGTTTGCTCGCAAATCCGCGTCGGATCAACGAGCTTTTACAGAAAATTGAAATTTCTGCGTTATTATTGCACAAATCGGACACAAATCCGATTTAATCAGCGAACCTAATAATCAATAATTATTAATTAATAATCATTGATTATGATTACCACAGATCAGACTTATTAACCCGAATATGGCGAAAAACCTGTTGATAGTTGAGAGCCCTGCGAAAGCAAAAACAATTGAAAAGATACTCGGCAAGGATTTCCAGGTGAAAAGTTGTTTTGGCCACATTCGCGACCTCCAAAAGGCCGGAATGGGGATTGATATGGAAAAAAACTATGAGCCCACTTATATTGTGCCGCCCGAAAAAGAGAAGGTTGTCAGGGACTTAAAAGGATTAGCGAAAAAATCTGATGAAGTATGGCTGGCGACTGATGAGGACCGTGAAGGCGAAGCGATCAGCTGGCATTTGTGTGAGGTTCTTGGCTTAAATCCGAAGAAAACAAAGCGTATTGTTTTTCACGAGATCACTAAACCAGCAATCAAAGAGGCGGTTGAAAATCCGAGGACCGTGGACATGAATTTAGTAATGGCGCAACAGGCCCGACGTGTCCTTGATAGAATTGTTGGCTTTGAGCTTAGCCCCGTGCTCTGGCGTAAGATCAGCATGCGAAATAATCTGAGTGCGGGCAGGGTACAAAGTGTAGCAGTTCGATTGATCGCTGAAAGAGAAAGAGAGATCAATGCATTTAACACGGTTAGTTCATTTAAAGTAGAGGGCTTATTTACCGCAAATGACGCAGGTGGCAAGCCGGTAACCTTTACAGCAGAAGGCAAAAAACAAAATAGCGCGGAAGATGCAGAAGCATTCTTAAAGAGTTGCATCGGTGCTACGTATACCATTGGTGATATACAGGTACGACCCGGCAAAAGATCCCCAGCTCCCCCGTTCACGACATCTACATTGCAGCAAGAAGCTTCGAGAAAATTAGGATATGGTGTAAGCCGTACGATGTTGCTTGCTCAAAAGTTGTACGAAAGCGGTAAGATAACTTAT
>DASTIZ010000455.1:0-23846 GCA_035717045.1 Chitinophagaceae bacterium | reverse complement strand
CAATGCGTTTGGCTTATATGATATGTTGGGCAATGTGGCCGAATGGGTAATGGACCAGTATAATGAGAATTACTTTATAAAGATGAAAGACGGGAGTATCAATCCTGAATTAAAGCCCACCAGCCGTCATCCCAGGTTATTAAAAGGAGGCTCCTATGGTGATGATGCCGTGGAGCTACGCTGTGCCAACCGGATTAAATGGTTGCCGGAATGGAACAAAAGAGATCCGCAAATTCCGAAAAGCAAGTGGTGGCTCACGGATGCCCCATTTGCAGGTTTCAGATTGGTGAGACCATTTGAACAACCGTCAGCCGCGGAGATTGAAAAATTTTTTACCTTATACCTCTCAAATTAAAAACTCATATCATGAATACTGAAACTAAAAACAGCCGCCGGGACTTTGTGAAAACATCGGCCGTGTTGACCAGTGGTGCAATCGCGATGCCACTTTTATCAAAAACAAATTTCTTCAGCGGTGCGGAGGATACGATCAAAGTAGCGTTGGTGGGTTGCGGAGGTCGGGGTACAGGGGCAGCTATGCAAGCCTGTTTAACGAAACAAAACGTAAAGCTGGTCGCTATGGCAGACGCCTTTCGTGACCGCATTGATAGTTGTTATAAGGAACTAACTTCTGATAATGCTGATGAAACGAAAAAGTCAAGTATCAAAACCAGGATCGATGTCCCCGAAGAGAGAAAGTATGTTGGCTTTGACGCATATAAAAAAGCAATGGCGCATGCAGATGTCGTGATACTGACAACGCCGCCGGGGTTTCGTCCGATGCATTTTGAAGAGGCAGTAAAACAGGGCAAACAAATTTTTATGGAAAAACCTGTGGCGACAGATCCCGCGGGAATAAAAAGAGTATTGGCTGCTGCCGAGATCGCCAAACAAAAGAAATTAAATGTGGTTGTTGGCTTGCAACGTCATTATCAAAATTCTTATCGCGAGCTGTACGCAAAAAAAGATCTGATAGGTGATATCACGTCAGCACAGGTGTGGTGGAATAACGATGGTGTTTGGGTGAATCCAAGAAAAGAAGGTCAGACAGAAATGGAATACCAGATGCGCAACTGGTATTATTTTAACTGGCTTTGCGGTGATCATATCGTTGAGCAACACATTCATAATATTGACGTGATGAACTGGTTCAAAGGCGGCTATCCTGTCAAAGCGCAAGGGATGGGTGGACGAGAAGTAAGAAAAGGAAAAGGCTTTGGTGAAATTTTTGACCATCACTATGTAGAATTCCAATATGAAGATGGTTCAGTATTGAATAGTCAATGCCGCCATATTCCCGGTACGATGAGCAAGGTGGATGAATTATTGATTGGCACAAAAGGAAAAATTTTCTGTGGTGCTGCTCAGATAAAAGACCATAGCGGTAAAGTGCTGCACCAGTTTGACCGGAAGAGCGAGAATAATCCGTATCAAACCGAGCATGATGAATTGTTTGCGGCCATTGCCAAAGGAGAATACAAATTTGCCGATACAGAGAATGGAGCAAAAAGTACAATGACTGCCATCATGGGAAGAATGGCCACCTATTCAGGACAAGTTTTGAATTGGGATAAAGTCCTGAATTCGGGTATCGATATCATGCCAAAGGAATTTGCATGGAATGCAATGCCACCGGTGCTGCCTGACGCTGATGGAAATTACCCGATTGCTGTGCCCGGAAAGACAAAATACATTTAATTGCGAAATGGTTGAATTGTTAAATGGCTATGTTAGCAATCTTCGACGACAATTTATCACTTCAACAATTTAGCCATTAAAACCTACCAGATGAGTTCAATTCTTTTTGAAATAAAAAATTCCATTGGCATTATCACATTGAATCGTCCCGACAAATTGAATTCATTCAATCGTGAAATGGCGGTACTGATGCAGGAGAAATTAGATGAATGTACCAGCAAAGAAGTACGATGTGTTTATATCACGGGCGCAGGCAAAGCATTTTCGGCGGGACAGGATCTTGCAGAAGTTGCTGATGAGAAAGGACCGGGTATGGAAAGAATTCTTGCGGAGCACTACAACCCGATTGTTGCCAGGATAAGAAGATTGGATAAACCGGTTGTTGCGGCAGTCAATGGCGTAGCTGCAGGCGCGGGCGCAAACATTGCATTGTGTTGCGATATCGTTGTTGCTTCAAAATCTGCATCATTTATCCAGGCGTTTTCAAAAATTGGATTGATACCGGATAGCAGCGGAACTTTTTTTTTACCCCGATTGATCGGTTGGCAAAAGGCCAGTGCGTTGATGATGCTGGGTGAAAAAGTACCCGCTGAAGAAGCCGAACGGATTGGAATGATCTATAAAGTCTTTCCTGATAAAACCTTCGCCGAAAATGCGATGAACATCGCATCTTATTTGTCCCAAATGCCAACAAAAGGTTTGGCTTATACAAAACAATTACTGACTCATTCTGTAAAAGCAACCTTTGATGAACAATTACAGGATGAAGATATTTACCAGCAACGCGCTGCCAGGACGCAGGATTTTGAAGAAGGAGTAAAGGCGTTTCTTGAAAAGCGGGTCCCAAAGTTTACCGGTGAATGATTGTTAATTATTAATTATTGATTATTTATGGCCTCCATTCATGAAGATGTTGTCAACCATATGATGGAAAATGATTTTTTCAGCCAGTGGTTGGGAATAGAAGTGTTAGACATAAAAGAAGGTTATAGCAAAATCAGAATGACGGTAAGAAAAGAAATGGTGAATGGATTTGGGATCGTGCATGGGGGCATTCCCTTTTCATTAGCCGATTCGGCATTTGCATTTGCCTGCAACAATCGAAATAATCTTTCAGTCGCGTTAGATACCTCAATCAATTTTATAAAACCGGTCCAGGTCGGCGATGAGTTGACAGCAGAAGCAACAGAGGTTCATAACGGGAAATCAACAGGCCTGTATCATATTGCAATTACCAATCAAAGCAATCACATTGTTGCGCATTTTAAGGGTTTATGCTTTCGAACTCAAAAGAAACTTGTTTCCCCATGAATCCATTAAATCCTAAAATCCCGGATCATGATTTACCAGTTCAAAAATTATAAGCCTGTCATTCACGAAACCAGTTTTATTCACCCGCTGGCTGCCGTTACCGGTAATGTGATCATCGGAAAGGATTGTTATATCGGCCCGGGTGCCGCTCTTCGTGGAGATTGGGGCCGGATCATAATTGAAGATGGATGCAATGTCCAGGAGAACTGTGTCATTCATATGTTTCCCGGTGTAACGGTTTTATTAAAAGAAGGGGCACATATTGGTCATGGTGCAATCATACATGGAGCAACGATCGGAAAAAACTGTTTGGTAGGAATGAATGCCGTCGTCATGGACAATGTTGAGCTGGGTGATGAATGTATTGTCGGCGCATTGACATTTATAAAACAAGATGAAAAGATACCGCCAAGAAGTTTGGTAGCTGGCAACCCGGGTAAAATAATCAAACCGGTTACTGATGAAATGATCGCATGGAAAACGGAAGGCACAAAACTCTATCAGCGTCTTCCCGGGGAAATGTTTGAAGGCTGGGCGGCCTGTGTGGCCTTAAGAGAATTGCCAGATGACCGGTCTATTCAGGATAAGACGTATCTAACCTGGAATGAAAAACTTAGAGACAACAGAAGTGAATAGAATCGCCTTCTTTCACCCGCCTCTTCTATGGATTCACAGGCACAGTCTATTCAGTAAGCAAGCACCCTTTTGTATCTCATCATGGGTATTCTGACCAATAATCATTTGAGCCCTGCCTGAAAACGTTCCCCACAATCAGGTAGATTTACCAGGAATCCATCCAACAGTTGTGTAATCGAAAAATTTTCTTCATCATAACAAGGAAACTTCGTAACTTAATTTTCCAGTTCTCAAAGAAATCAAAACCTTGTGTATGAGAAAACATCTACTCTCTTCGACCCTATTATTGGTCACCTTCACTATTTCTGTATTAATACAGGCCCAAACGGACCGCTTTGCCTTTGCCATCACCGATCTGCAGTCAACCGGAAGTGGGTGGAATGCGCTCCGCAAACTCGATCTTAAAACCGGTGAATTCACCCAGGTGTTATTGAATGGCAGTGATGCAACAATTACGGCTTATGATGTAAGCACAAGAAAAGCCTGGAAAGAAATTCCGGATGTAAAGTTTGGAAACTTTATGCAGGCGCCTTTTGCAACCGGTGTAGCTGCGACGGCCTATGATAAAAAGAACAATCGTCTTTACTTTACACCCATGTTCATTGATCAGCTTCGTTATGTTGATCTTAAATCCATGAAGGTTTATTATGTGACTGATCAATCATTTACGAAGCTGGGGAGTATGCATAATGATGAAGGAAAGATCATTACAAGAATGACGATCAATCCTGATGGAACGGGTTATGCTGTTTCCAACGACGGGAATACTTTTATCAAATTCACTACCGGCAAAAAATTACAGATCACCCAACTCGGCTCATTGGTTGATGATCCTTCCAATGGCGGCGTCTCTATTCACAATCGTTGCAGCAGCTGGGGTGGTGATATGATCGCCGATGATGAAGGCAATCTTTATATTCTTTCTTCCCGCAACAGTGTGTATAAAATAGACGTAGCAACAAAAGCTGCAAAGCTTCTCGGTTATATCCAGGGTTTGCCCCAGGATTTTACGACAAATGGTGCCGTAGTAACAGCTGAAGGAAAAATTTTAGTCAGCAGCGCCGTAAATGGGAATGGCTATTTTGTAGTTGATCCGAAAGACTGGAAAGCTACCCTGTACGAAGCCAAAGCTGGTATCTTCCGTAGTTCTGATCTTGGCAACAGCAATTACTTACAAACAAAACCAAAGAATACAACTCAATCCGAAATTGTAACCCGCAAAGCTCCGGACATGATAGTACCCGCTAAGATTTCAATTTATCCCAACCCGGTAACCAATAACCAGTTTACCTTACAATTCGGAAAAATAGCTGCAGGTAATTATACCGTTGAATTGACAAATGTGATGGGACAGGTGATCATGCAGCGGGCAGTAAATGTACAGGCTGAAGACCAGGTAGAAAATATCTCAATAAAACCTACATTTGCAAGAGGTGTTTACCTTGTAAAAGTAGCTGGAGCGGATAAAGTATCGATCCTTAACCAAAAGTTAGTGGTGCAGTAGATTCTCATTTACTGCGTTACAGCGCCGGCCCCGTAAGACCGGCGTTTTTTTATACCCGCTGTCCCCCCTTTGCTGCTCACGCCCTTGGCGGAATCGCAATGAGAACGGGTGACTTAGTTTGTAATTTTTCATACAAGGTCGTAGATCAATAATCGCTGGTCATGACACCACGCACTCTGTTTAATATCATTCTCAAAATTCTTGGCATTTTCTTTATCAAAGACTTTTTAGCGATCATTCCTCAGCTGCTTTCCGTTACTTTATTCCTAGCCAGATCAGATACCGTCACTGAGGCGATTTGGACATTGGTAACAACTTCATTAATTCTGCTTGCATATGGCTTGGTGTCATACTATTTAATTTTTAAAACAAACTTTGTCATCGACAAACTTAAACTTGACAAAGGTTTCACCCAGGAATCAATTCCTTTAAATATTCATCGTTCTACAATTTTGAGCATATCAATAATTGTAATTGGTGGGTTCCTGGTTATAGACGAGATCCCCAATTTCTGTCGGCAATTATTTTCATACTTCCAGGAAAAACGATTGACTTATGGGCAGACAACGCCCACACTTGCCTATCCAATTATGTCTGGAGCAAAAATTATTATCGGTATTCTGTTGATGACATTTCAAAGGAAAATTGTCGCCGTTATTGAGCGACAAAGAAATAAGTAAACAACTCGCACTTTGTGTCCCGCGGCGATCAGGAAAAATATAAAATTAATCAGGTCTCCCCCCAGTGTCCTTGTGTACTTCGTGTAATTATTCGTGTCCTTTGTGGCACCAAAACTTGCAGGACAAAGGACACCAGGGCGTCGAGGGGAGAGCAGATTGCTTCGGCCTCATTTAACCTGGAATGAAAATTAGTCAGAGTTTCGGCCAATGGTCCCCGGTGAATGAGGAGATTGCTTCGGCCTTAGTTTTCTTAAAATGGAACATTGTCCAGGTTGGCGGCCTCGCAATAACGAGTACTTTTGCCGCCACAACTTTCAAAGTGGAGAAAACAAACTTTGTTGACCAGATCAGGATCTTTTGCCGAAGCGGGCATGGTGGGGCCGGCAGTAAGCATTTTGCACGAACCAAATTCAATCCGCTTGCGGGCCCTGATGGTGGTAATGGGGGTCGCGGTGGACATATCATTTTAAAAGGGAATCGTAACCTGTGGACACTGCTTCATCTCCGGTATTTCAAAAATGTGCTGGCAGAAAATGGAGAAGGGGGGGCAAAAAATAAAATGACCGGCCGTGATGGGAAAGATATCATTATTGACGTGCCATTAGGAACAATTGCTAAAAATGGAGAAACAGGAGAAAAAGAAGCAGAGATCATGGAAGATGGACAAGAGATCATCTGGATAAAAGGAGGTCGTGGGGGTTTGGGAAATCACAATTTTGCAACGGCAACTAACCAGGCACCCGAATATGCACAACCGGGTGAACCCGGCATTGAGGGCTGGAAAGTATTAGAATTAAAAGTGTTGGCCGATGTCGGCCTTGTAGGTTTTCCCAATGCCGGTAAGTCAACCTTATTATCTGTTATCACGGCGGCCAAACCAAAGATCGCTGATTACGCTTTCACCACGATCAATCCGCAATTAGGAATTGTTGAATACCGGGATGGAAAAAGTTTTTGTGTTGCCGATCTACCTGGCATCATCGAAGGCGCGGCAGAAGGGAAAGGGTTGGGTCATCGATTTCTTCGTCACATTGAGCGCAATCCCGTCTTGCTCTTTATGATCCCGGCTGACAGCAATGATCATAAAAAGGAATTTGAGATACTTGTGCACGAGCTGGAAAAATACAACCCGGAACTATTGCACAAACAATTCATCATTGCCATCAGCAAAAGTGAAATGCTTGATGATGAACTGATGAAAGCGATTGAAAAAGAATTGCCAGCCAATATCCCCCATATCTTTATCTCATCATTCACACAAAAAGGATTGGTTGAACTAAAAGATCTTTTGTGGAAAACATTGAATCAGCCCACATCATAAGATACTTATAATTACTTAAAATTTTTGAATCACTATACACGGCGAAAATCCAAATATTCAATGAACCGGGTGATAGCCGGGAAACTCTTAGAAGCGATGAATGAAGTATTGAAAACACACACGGTATTAAGATGAAGGCCGATAAAAATAAATACAAGTAAATGAGCAGCGATCAATGTGCTTTTTGCGGCCAAAAAGTTGAGTGGATACACGTGCATGGTCATTACCAATGCCCAGTTTGCAAAACCAATGCAATGCCTTGTTGTGATGGCGATAATTGCGATACGAATGTTTTACTAATCGAACAGGAAAAAACGAACTCTCCCCATATCCAGTATCCAGCATCCAGTATCCAGCATCCAATATCCAGTATCCACTATCCCCTTAGTTAACCCTCACCGCAGTCCCCGTCGCTACTACCATCAACATGCTGCCATTGGCGCCTACGGTCTCAAAATCAAGATCGATACCCACGACAGCATTTGCTCCCTGTGCCTGTGCCTTTTGGATCAACTCCTGCATCGCATTTTGCTTGGCCTCGTCAAGCACTTTTTCATAGGTGCCGCTACGGCCGCCGAAAAAATCACGAAGTCCACCCATTATATCCTTGAAAAAATTTGCGCCAATAATTACCTCGGCGGAAACCACTCCATAATATTGTTGAATAATCCTTCCTTCGATATTCGGTGTTGTGGTGGTTATCATTTGATTCATAATTTTAACTGTAAAAATATGAGATTTCTGATGGTGATCAACTGTATCCGATATTTTTTCGCTTAGGTTTGCCGTGTTAAATTTACCCTTTGAAATAAGCCCCGGCTGAATCGGCGCAAATTTCCTGCCCGTCGGTCTGGGGAGCTTCTTACAAAAAATAAAATATAAAATATGAAAAAGCTTGCCCTGACCTTTGTTTTCTTCATTGCTTTTCTTGTCAGGTCCGTAGCCGATGAAGGCATGTGGTTACCCTTGCTGCTTGGCCAGCAGGTATACAATGACATGGTGAAAAGGGGATTGAAACTTACTAAAGAACAATTATACAGTATCAATAGACCTTCGGTCAAAGACGCGATCATTATTTTCGGCAGTGGATGTACCGGGGCGATCGTTAGTTCCAGTGGTTTGATCTTTACGAACCATCATTGCGGGTATGACGTGATCGCTTCTGCAAGCACAGTCGAGCATAACTATTTGACGGATGGATTTTACGCAAAGAACAATGGTGAAGAAATTCCTGCCGGCATTTCTGTTCAATTCCTTTTGAAGATCGAAGACGTTACAAAAATGGTGATGGATTCATTAAAAGGATTGAGTGGCGCTGACAGAACACAAAGGCAAAGCCGTGTACTGGCCAACCTCAATGCAAAGTTTTCCGACCCGGCTCAATTTATCGAAGCAAGAGTCAGCAGCCTGTTTAAAGGAAACCAATTCCTGGTTTATGTTTACCAGCGGTATAAAGATGTTCGTTTCGTCGGCACTCCACCTGAAAGTGTGGGAAAGTTTGGTGGCGATACAGACAATTGGGAATGGCCGCGCCACACAGGAGATTTTTCTGTTTTTCGTGTTTATATGAGCAGGGATGGAAAGGCCACCGAGTATAGCGCGGAAAATATCCCATTAAAGCCAAAATGGTTTTTGCCGGTTTCCCTTAAGGGCTTTAAGGACGGCGATTACACTATGATCTATGGTTATCCCGGCAGCACCAATCGTTATGAAACTTCGTACGGCGTAAAGCTCAAAACAGATATTGACAACCCGACACTGGTGAAACTGCGTGATATACGATTGAAGCATATGCTTGAAGAAATGAAGAAAGATGAAAAGATCAAACTACAATTAGCTTCGGATTATGCGATCATTGCCAATTACTGGAAGTTTTATGATGGCGAAACAAAGCAATTATTGAAATATGATGTGTTTGCCCAGAAGAAAAAAGCAGAAGAGGTATTTATTAATTGGGCAAAGGGCAAAGAAGAATATTCAACCATTTTTGAAGGTTGGGCAAAAGCTTATGATGAATGGCGGCCATTTTCAAAACACCGGGTGTATATCAATGAGGGAGTGATCGCTGGTTCTCCGCTGATGATGTTTGCCGCTTCTTTACAGCAGATCGAAATTGCATTAGTGCAGCAGGGTAAAACGGCTGCTGATATCAAAAAGGCATTGGAAAGTGCCGCAAAATCCCGCGAAGAGTTTTTAAAAAATGAGAATAAGGTATCCGATGAAAAAATTGTGGCTGATGTTACCATGATGTTTTATAATGATGTCGATAAGCAACAGCATCCGATAAATTTCTACCGGTCTTACGTAGAGGCCTGGGGAAAATTAGATGATGAACAGACATATAAAAAGTACGCAAAAAATATTTTTGAAAAAACGATGATCTTTGATGATGCGAAATGGAATGCCTTTATAAAAAATCCTGACGCCACCGTGTTGCAGGCTGACCCGGCCTATGCGCATGCAAGTGCATTTCTTGCCAATTATCAAAGCAAGTTCATGACAAAGTACCAGCAATTCCTTACAAAAAATGCAGAGTACGGAAGATTGTATTTGAAGGGAATCATGGAAATGGATCCCGTGAAGGCAAAGAAAATGTACCCGGATGCTACTTCGACAATGAGAGTAAGTTTTGGTAATGTAAAGAGCTATCGCCCGCGGGATGCCGTCTTCTACGATTATGTTTGTACCATGACCGGTGTGCTGCAGAAATATAAACCCGGCGATTATGAATTTGATCTCCCGGCAAAACAGGTTGAACTGGCAAAGAAGAAAGATTTTGGTCAATACATAGATAAAACAAAGAAAGACCTGGTCGTGTGTTTTATCACAACAAATGATATTACGGGTGGCAATTCAGGCTCGCCTGTTATTGATGGCAACGGCAATTTGTTAGGCCTTGCATTTGATGGTAACTATGAAGCATTAAGTCACAAGATCGCGTTTGACAAAGACCTAAACCGGACAATTTGTGTCGATGCCCGATACATACTCTGGTGTATTGATAAACTGGGTGGAGCGTCGCATCTTATCAAAGAATTGAAGCTGGTAAAATAATATTTTATCATTCAGCCACGCGGATAACCGGAACAAAACAGGTTCTTTACTCTGCACGCAGTCACGGTATATAAAATAAGCTTGGCTATACCCGGCTTCATTCTTAACATTGCATCACAAATTTTTTTGTGAGACTCCTTCTGAATTTTTTTTTCTTGTTCGTTTTACCTGCTTGCGGTTGCTTACAGGCACAAGTCAAATTCAGCGCTGCAACCGATATTTCGGTGCTTCATAATTTTGATGGTGCGCAGAAATTCACCGTTGTCGGTCAAAGCGTTATCCCCCAATGGCATCTTGATAAAAGAACTACGCTATATGCCTGGTTCACTTACCATGCCAACGGAAAATATAACAGTACATTGCTTGCCACCGCCAAAACTCCGGGTACGCAACCGCAAACCATTTCGTTCGCAAACCATTCTGAAATGCGTTTACGACAATTTTCTTTGGGAGTGAAACGATACTTTATTGGTTCGTTTGAACAATTAGAGGGGTTCAATCTATATGGTGCCGGCGGGTTTGGATTGATCATTGGCACCGCTTCCAATAATTTTTCCCCTAACATCGATACATCACTTTATAACATACAGAATAATGTAGTGAATGGCTCAGGCGATTTTAAGCGATTGTCGATGGACCTTGTGGGTGGTGTTGAGTTCCCGGTGGCATTCGAGATATTTGTGTATTCAGAAATAAGGATGCATATTCCGACAACAGATTACCCGAACAGTTATCTTCTGAAAAACTCAAATGCGCCATTCGTCGCCGGCATCAATCTCGGTATTCGGGTGTTATTCAATGCGGATCCTTAAATTAATTACATGACTGACCAACAAATAATTTCGCAAGTTGAAATCTATAAACTGCGAATTCCGTTAATTGAGCCATTCATCACCTCGCTTGCCCACGAGACCCATGTAGAAAATGTGATCGTAGTGATAAGGGCTGAAAATGGGTTAACAGGGTTTGGTGAATGCAGTCCATATATGCCTGTTAATGGGGAAAGTATTGATACCTGCTTTATCGTCGGACAATATTTTGCCAGATTATTGAAAGGCAAAAATGCTTTGATGCTGCAGGATCATCTTGCCGCAATGGATAAACTTATTTATGCAAATACAAGTATCAAGAGTGCATTTGATATTGCATTGCATGATATTATCGGCCAGCATAAAGATGTGCCGCTTTATGAATTGTATGGTGGCAAAAACAATAAGGAGCTTGTAACGGATTATACGGTTAGCCTTGACGATGCGGAAAAAATGGCCGCCGATGCCCTGAAGATAAAAAACAAGGGGTTTCCTGCTATTAAGGTAAAGCTGGGTGATTCAGGGAAGAAAGATGTAGAAAGAATGAAGATGATACGTGGAGCTGTGGGTGACGATATCCCCCTTCGCATTGATGCTAACCAGGGCTGGACGGTTAATGAAGCAATTGACACATTGAACGCACTGGACAAATATGATATCGAGCATTGCGAAGAGCCCATTGCAAAATGGAATTTTATGCGATTGAAAAAAATAAAAAAGCACAGTCCGATCCCGATCATGGCGGACGAGAGTTGCGGCGACGCGCATGATGCAGAAAGATTGATAAAGCTGAAAGCTTGTGACATGTTCAATATTAAAGTGGGAAAAGCGGGTGGAGTATTCAATGCTTACGAGATCGTGAAGCTGGGCGATAAGGCAAACATGCATATGCAGGTGGGAGCATTTCTTGAATCAAGACTCGGAATGACGGCATCGGCACATCTTGCCTTATGCAGCGATAATATCGTTCACTGTGATTTTGACACCCCGCTAATGTTTTCGGACGACATCGTTAGTGGCGGATTAACCTATCACGCAAACGGGGTAATGAAAGTACCTGATGTGCCGGGATTAGGTGCCAACATTGAGCAGTGGCAGTTGGATAAGCTGGAAAAAATAGTGATATAGCATAATAAAAATGTTTACTCAATGAAAATAAAACTTCAACCTGAAAATCCTTTAGAGTGGTTAGCGTTAAAAATGAACCTGGCTCCCACGCCATTAGTGGATACACAAATCGCATTCAATGTTGCCAGAGCTATTATGACTGCCGCGGAGCTGGGTGTTTTTGAAGCGATTGGCAAAAATTCAAAAACCGGGGAAGAGATCGCTTCGATATGTAATACGAATGCACATGCGACCACCCAATTGCTTAATTGTCTTGTCGGCGTTGGCTATCTAAAGTGGGGCCACGGGAAATACTCATTAAAGCCGAGGTATCATAAATGGTTATTAAAAGAAAGTGAATCGAACCTTATAGCAAAACTCAGGTTCCAGTTGATCGAATGGAATTGGATGGCAATGCTTGAAGAGTATGTTCGCACGGGCAAAACATTGCAATTACATAACTCGGTAAATGAACATGAATGGAAGCTTTACCAGGAAGGTATGCGTGATCTCTCCATCACCGCGGCAAAAGAGCTGGCAGGGAAAATTCCGATACCCAAGAATGCAACCACAATGCTTGACATTGGTGGCTCACATGGATTATATTCCATTGAACTTTGTAAAAAATATCCGAACCTTAAAAGTACGATACTTGAATTACCGGGTGCCGTGCAAGCAGCCTCTGCCATTGCGAAAAGATATGATACCACAGGACGCGTGAATTACGCGGAAGGCAATGCATTGAATGATGATCTTGGTTCTGAAAAATATGATCTTGTTATGATCAATAATGTGGTGCATCATTTTACTCCTGAACAAAATAGGGTGCTGGCAAAAAAAATTGCTGCTGCATTAAAACCAGGCGGCATTTATGCGATCGGTGAATTTATCAGGGCTGAAAAACCCGGTGAAGGCGGGGTGATTGCTTCTGCAACAGGTCTATATTTTTCCGTGATCAGTGCGTCGGGCAACTGGTCTGCCGGCGAAATGGAATCATGGCAGAAAGATGCCGGGCTACGACCAGGAAAGACGCTAACCGTGGTGTCGTTACCCGGATGGAAAATGACCATTGCACGAAAATGAAACAAAATCAAAAATTAACAATACGATGCCGATCATCCAGCAGCCACTTTACATTTTAACGATGTTATTGATATTGATCTTAGCTGCCGAATGGCTGGCGGGACAAAAGTTCTTCAAGCATGTTGGTTCAGTATTACTGGTGATCATTTTTGCAGCAATTCTTGCTAACCTGAACATTCTGCCATCGTCTCATAATGCTCCGGCCCTGTATGATGGGATCTTTCATTATGCGGCGCCCCTCGGATTATTCTTTCTGTTATTGCAGGTTAGGCTGAATGATCTTAAACTTGCCGGCTTGCCAATGATTATGATGTTCTTGATCGGGTCGGTGGCCACGGTTGCCGGCGTGCTCATCGGCTACCTGGTCCTGTCGCCGCAACACCATCATGTTAATTATGCTAACGCGGTTGCCGGAATGTACACGGGAACCTATATCGGCGGCAGCGCTAATTTAAATGCGGTTGCATTGGAGTATGGGGTTAATAAGGACGGGACCTTGTTTGCAGCCATCAATGCGGCAGATAATATTATTACCGCCATTTGGATAATGATGACATTGCTGTTACCGCCAATATTTCAAAAATACTTTCCAAGAAAAAGAAAAATAGATCCGCAATTCGAAAATCTTTCCGACGAAGAGCTAAGAAATAAGTTGCTGCAACCAGCAAACAATATTCGCCTGTCAGATATCGCAGTCCTGCTCGCACTTGGTCTGGCGACCATGTTTATCTCAGAGCAGGTAGCGTTCTATATTAAAGGGGTTCCGTCCATCCTGGTGCTAACAACGCTGGCCTTGCTATTTGCCCAGTTTCCATTTGTACAAAAATTGCAGGGAAGCAGAATAATCGGTTTCCTCCTTATCATGCTATTTCTGGCTGTTGTTGGTGCGTATTGTGATTTTAGAGCATTGATCAGTAGCGGTGCCGTTGCGGGCATCCTGTTACTATGGGTTACGTTGATTGTTTTGGTTCATGGCTTGCTCATTTTTTCGATCGGGGGCATCTTCAAACAGGATTGGGACATCGTTTCTATTGCATCGAATGCAAATATTGCGGGTGCAGCATCTGCGCCCGTATGTGCCAATAGCATAGGACGGCCCGATCTTCAACTGCCGGGTCTTCTGGTTGGTTCTCTCGGCAATGCGATCGGGACTTATGTGGGAATACTTGTAGCCGAATGGCTCAAATAATTATCTACCTTTTTGATTTTTTAACGGGAGTATTATCCTTCCATCGCCAAAGGTACATGCAGGCATATGTTCGATACGGTGCCCATTGTTCTGAGATTTTCAGAATTTTAGCGTTCATTATTTTTTTCTTTCGATGTTTCAGGTCATACAACCCGATTACCGCCTGTTTTAACCCAAGATCATCAACGGCAAAAAGATCCTCCCGGCCAAGGGCAAACATCAGGAGCATTTCGGTCGTCCACCGGCCAACGCCTTTTATTTGCGTTAAATATTGAATTACCTCCTCATCCGTCATGGTAGCAAGTTTTTCATGATCCATCCCCATTTCAATTTCAAATCTTGCCACATTCTGCACATAATTCACTTTTGCATTGCTTAAGCCGATGGCTCTAAGTTTCTCAAACGGCGTCTCCATGATTTGCTGCGCGGTTGGCTCGCCGCCATACAGGTCAAGAAACCGCTGCCTGATAACCGTTGCTACCCTGGTTGATAGCTGCTGGCTCATGATCGAGTAACACAGGTACAGGTATAAATTCTTTTGCTTATTTAATTTAAATGTGCCGTGATCCCTGATCAGTCTTCTTAATTTTTCGTCCTTTGAAAGGTGCTTTACGTAGTGCATTGTCCAGTTATTTATTCAGTGTTTGTGTGCATCAGTGGCTAAAATAGTTGCCACAGGAACACTTAACCCTTGAAATTTATTTTAAATAAATATAGAATTTTGTTCAATGGATCGGAAGATAATTTTGACGGGTGACGGTTCGCATTCGATCAGCGTTCCCGAATTGAACGTACCGTATCATTCAATTTATGGTGCAGTACAGGAATCAATGCATGTATTTATTAATGCGGGTTTTTATCAGGCAATAAAGTCAACTCCGGCCAGGCAAATCAAAATTCTTGAAGTGGGCTTTGGAACGGGCTTAAATGCATTGCTAACCCTGGTAGAAGCAGAAAAAATAAAAACAAAAGTCTACTATGAAGCCATTGAGTTATACCCATTGAATAACGAAGAAATAAGAACATTGAACTATTGCCGGCACCTTAACAGACCGGAACTGCAGCCAATATTTGAAGAATTACATAGTTGCAAATGGGAAAAAGAAATCCCCATAACGAAATACCTGGCACTACTAAAAAGAAATGACAACCTGTTAAACCTGGCTGGCCGGCGGACTGGCCCGGAATTTCCTGAACCTATGAAACTTTTTGAACTCATCTATTTCGACGCCTTTGCGCCCAACGCACAACCTGAACTCTGGACAAAAGAGGTTTTCGATAGAATGTATGCAATGCTTGAGCCCGGGGGAATACTTGTTACCTATTGCAGCAAAGGCGATGTAAGAAGAGCCATGATCGCAGCCGGCTTTGAAGTTGAAAAACTACCGGGACCGCCGAGAAAAAGGGAAATGCTGAGAGCCGCCCATCCCATAGTCATTTAATCTGAATTCTTACTCATTTCGCCTTCCCAAAGGAAAGGAGTAAAGCGTCCTAAGATCGAATCACATGAATTTTCAGCAAGCGGGCCTTGTGCAAGGATGGCCTTCCCCATCGGGGAAGGTCGGGACCGGGGCCGGCTATTCGATTGTCCAGCTCATTCCTCCGTCTTTCTCATCTTTCAAACTAATCCCCAGTCTATTCAACTGGTTCCTTATCTTATCACTCGTTGCAAAATCCTTCCTGCTTTTTGCTTCTTTACGAATATCCATCAGCAGATCCATTACCCCTTTCAGCTTTTCGTTATCGGCTTCGTTAACACTTTTCAAACCCAGGATATCTTCTACATACACCTTGATTTGCTTCTGTAATAATTCAAATGTTGATGGTTCCAATGCTGAAACCGGGATTGTTTTATCCTTCATGCTGTTGATCACTGGAACAAGCTCAAATATATTCGCTAATACTTTGGCTGTTCCGAAATCATCATTCATAAATTCATCGAATTCAGCGACGAGATTTTTCACTTTCGAATCCAGGTCCACATCGACTGCTGACTGGCGACTGGCGACTGACTGCTCCGGTCGCATATCCTGTAACTTCTCATGCGCCTCCCATAATCGCTTCAATCCCTTCTCGGCTGCCTGTAACGCTTCATTTCCGAAATCAAGCGTGCTGCGATAATGCGTCTGCAGGATAAAGAAACGGACCACCATCGGGTGATATGCTTTTTCCAGCACAGGATGTTCTCCACTGAATAATTCCGTTAACCTGATAACGTTGTTATAGCTTTTACCCATTTTTTTGCCGTTAATCGTGATCATGTTGTTATGGATCCAATAACGGACCGGGGAAGTATGATTGCAGATGGTGCTTTGCGCGATCTCACTTTCATGATGCGGAAATAAAAGATCCATACCACCGCCATGAATATCAAATTGAGCACCGAGATATTTTGTCGCCATAGCCGAGCACTCAATATGCCAGCCGGGAAAACCAACACCCCACGGGCTTTTCCAGCGCATGATGTGTTCGGGCGCTGCATTTTTCCATAATGCAAAATCGGCCGAATCTCTTTTTTCTTCCTGCCTGTCGAGCTCTCTAGTCGTTTCCAGCAGGTCTTCGATCACCCGTCCGCTCAACTTTCCATAATCATGCGATGCGGCATATTTTTTTACATCGAAATATACCGAACCATTGGCTACATAACCATAGCCTGCTTTAAGAATCTCTTCGATCATTCCAATTTGCTCCACAATATGACCCGTTGCAGTGGGCTCAATTGTTGGTTTCAATGTATTGAACTGCTCCATGGCCCAGTGAAAAAGATTGGTGTACTTCTGCACCAGTTCCATCGGCTCCAGCTTTTCCAATACAGCTTTCTTTGAAATCTTATCTTCTGCTTCACGACCTTCTTCCTCAAAATGTCCGGCATCAGTGATATTACGGACATAGCGAACCTTGTTCCCTAAATAAACCAGGTAACGATAGATCACATCGAATGTGATATAAGGCCTGGCGTGACCAAGATGTGATTCACCACTCACGGTGGGGCCGCATACATACATGCCTACATGACCCGCCGTAATCGGTTTGAAAACCTCTTTCTGTCGCGAATACGAGTTATATATTTTTAGTGCTCCCCCAACCCCTAAAGGGGAGTTTTGAGATTCACCATCCTGTCTTTTATTATCACTCATTTTTTATTTTTTATGTCCCCGGCACCTGTACTACTATCATCGTCCCTTGCGTCGCACACTTCAGCGTCCTGTAATCCTATTCGTCAAACGTGAGACGTCAAACGTGAGATGTAGAGAACCTCAAAGTCCGTTACACGTTTCACTTTTCACGTTTCACCTGGCTTGGTCAGCGAACAGAACGCTGAAGTGTGCGACGCAACGAAAGTTTAATAGTAGTACTGCTGTTTGGTTAATCAGAAAATTTTTGGACCAAAGGTCTCCTTCGGAGCAAAAATAGGACAGAGCCTTTATAAAGGAGAATTCAACAACATCGGTGATCAAAATAGATAGTCATACGGTGAAGATATTATTTTTTACTGAGCTCCACATCAGCTAATATCATAAAATGATCTGAAAGGTTTTTAGCCACCCGGGTAAATTGGCTAATGCGGAACCGCTTGTCTGTGAAAATATAATCAATGCGTAACGTGGGTGAGAGGGACGAAAATGTCCGGCCAATCCCAAAACCCTTTTTCAAAAAAGCATCCTGCATATTACCCCGAATAGTGAAATATGTATAGGAGTTCGGCGTATCGTTAAGATCAGCACAAAAAACAACAGGATAGGGACTATCATCCAATATTTTGCGGGCTACGTCAGCCTGTGAGCTTCTAAGGTTCATCGCTTTCCGAATTTTCGCCAACACAGTCTTTGAATTTAACAATATGCTGTCTTCGGCGCTTCTTATTTCGTCTATGGCTTCAAACTCCCGCTGCCTGAACTGCACCGATTGAAGATGAGTAGCATACACTCTTATTGTATCGTTATTCACCTTTATATCCGCGTGCACCAGCGCTTCGGGCATACTGGGCCGAAAATATCTTACCATGCCGGTGTCCAGCATGGGGTACCTGGAAAATATCGCCGACCCGATATATTGATATTCGCCGTCAGGATCATATGAAAAATAGTAATAGGGATAACCCATTTCTTTTATCTCGCTGATGTTATTATAAAAGGCAGAATCCGGCGAATGAAAAAATTCTTCCAGGCAAAGTATGTCGGCATTTTGCTTTTTTATTTGCTCAAGCATTTTTAGTCGTGTCCTGCTCTTTTCATTATTGTTTCTTTTCCATTCAAGAAATCGCGCTACGTTCCAACTGGCAATGCGGACCTGGTTGGCCGATTTTTTATACTCAAACCCTGAAGGAGGATTAAAGGCCCAGAACACCGCAATACTTTTATATCCAAACAAGAGCACTACGACCGAATACCAAACCCTTTTTAGTTTGAGTATCAGCCATAAGAAAACAAACCCGATCAGTAAGGCAAGGAAAAATGGAAAGCCGAGGCCAAGCATAGCGATCACCCAGGAATCGGTTGGTTTTATATACGGCGCCAGGCAGGAAAGCAAATACAAGACGGCCACAATAATATTGAGTACGAGAAGTGTTCTTCTTACAATGATCCGAAGGCGTGATGGCATTTATGCAATTTACGAAATTGACACAGAGGGGGGACAAGATGCTGGATGCTGGAATCTAGCATCCAGCATCCAGTATCCAATATCTATTTCAAATCTTCCTTACTCGCCTTTTTCAGCAATTCTTTTTCTTCAGCCGTAAGTGAATTAAACCCGTGCATGTTGATCTTATCAAGGATCTCATCAACTCTTTGCTGGGAAAGATTTGGACTTTTCATATATGGCTTTCGCTTGCTTTTATAGAATAACTGATCCTTTGTTTTTTTCTGTGGCTTGCCAGGATTAAAAAGATTATTGACCCAGTCAAAAAAACGATTGATACCAATACTCCAATCCCAACCGCGACGCATCGAGATAACAAAAAGAAAACCCGTGAACCCACCGGCCAGATGAGCAATATGTCCGCCGGTATTACTTACCGGCATCAATGCAAGATCAATAATAAGGTAAACGGTAGTGATAACCCATAACGGTATGCCGCCACTGATCATCGGAAAGATCCGGTAGCCGGGCGCCAGTATCGTGGTGGCAACGACTATACCCATGATACCGCCCGATGCTCCGATCATGTTTGCATTCACATCAAGATTCGGAAAAAAATTATAGGCAAGCATAAATGCAATGGCACCGCCCAATGCGCTATAGATAAAAAGCGGGATGATCTGTTTATTCCCTGTGAGGTCATGAAACAGATAACCAAACATCCAAAGCCATAACATATTACCGAGAATATGCCAGATATCATGATGATAAAACATATGGGTGACCAGGGTCCATGGCTTTTGGATAAATTCGCTGAAGCTGGCCGGTAATGCAAGATTCATATACACATCATGCATGAATTTTCCTTTGGCATCACCGGTAAAACTGAAAAGATAAAACACATGCACGAACTGGAACAAAACGAATATTACCAGGTTAATGATAATAAGCTGCACTAATGCATTACGCTGCAGGTTATCGGTAAACTTTGAAGTTTTATAATCTCTTTCGTAAATGCCCATAGGGTGAAATTGTCAATGGTGAATGGCCTCCTGATAGCTACCGGGAGGCGAATGACAAATTTCCTGATTTTTATTGGTACCATTTTATCTCTTCGCTAATAAAATGTTTTTTTATTTGTCTTATTCCATAAATAAACCAAAACAAACCCGGTAGCGGCACCTCCCAAATGTGCCCAGTGTGCGATCCCGGAGCTGATTCGCCCAAAACCGCCAAAAAGATCAAGAGCAATCATCAAGAGAACCACCCATTTGGCTTTGATCGGAATAGGAAAAAAGATAAACATTAATTCGGTGTTAGGGAACAGGTAAGCAAACCCAACCATAACACCCATCACAGCGCCGGAAGCGCCGACTGCCGGGGTATAACCACCCGTCAAATATTGCACCGCCAGGTGAGCCGCAGCGGCTCCGATACCACAAATCAAATAAAAGAGCAAAAACTTCTTCGCACCCCATACGTTTTCGAGAATACGCCCAAACATCCACAGATTGAACATATTGAAAAATATATGACCGATATCGGCATGGGTGAACATATGAGTGAATATCTGGTAGGGCCTGAAATTCTCATGTCCTATTGGCCATAGACCGAGCACTCCCAGCAAGCCATATTCTTCATAATTGTCAAAATAAACTTTGTCTCTTAATAGAAATGCTGAAGCAAGAAAGAACAGTCCGTTGATGAACAAAAGGTTCTTGATGACGGGGGGAAAAGTATCCGGCCTGGTATATCGAAAGCTCATGCGGTAAAATTAGGCTAAGAGGATGAAAGAGAAAAAGAGGTAAAGAGCCATTTGGTTAGGTTTACTTATATTTTATATGGCATGCTAAAACAAAAAAGGGGAAAGTTGTGGCACACGATTTCTCTCTTTTTTTCTCCTTTTCTCTTTTAACCTCTTAGCTTTCTCTTAGCTTCAACTGCACCACATTTTCGATATGATGAGTATGGGGAAACATATCTACGGGCTGCACTTTCGTGACTGTATATAGCTCATTTAATAATCCCAGGTCTCTTGCCTGAGTTGCCGGGTTGCAGCTCACGTATACAACTGTAGGTGCGGCAATTTCCAGGATCTTTCTTACCAGTTTTTCATGCATGCCAGCCCGCGGCGGATCGGTGATGATGACATCGGGCTTTCCATGAGTGGTAAAAAAAGCATCATTACAGATCCTGATCACATCACCCGCAAAGAAATCTGCATTGTAAATATTGTTCAAAGCCGCATTTTCCTTTGCATCTTCAACCGCAGCGGCTATCAATTCAACCCCGATAATCATTTTTGCCTGTTTACTTACAAAAATCCCAATACTACCTGTACCGCAATAAAGATCATACACCACCTCATTGCCGGTCAATTCCGCATAGTCTCTTGCAATTTTATAAAGCTGCTCGCCCTGTTTGGTGTTTGTCTGGAAAAATGATTTTGGCCCGATCTTAAATTGGAAATCTTCCAATCTTTCCGTTACATATCCGTTTCCGGTAACAAGAACCGGTTCCAGGTCATGCAAACTGTCGTTCCACTTTGTATTGATCGTGTAAAGTAAGGTTGAAATGCCCGGCACTGTTTTCTGCAAATGATCAAGCAATGCATTTCTCTTGTCCGGATCATCTTCTCCCAGGACAACGTTGACCATTACTTCACCCGTTGTACAGATTCGTAACAGCACACTTCGCATAAATCCGGTGTGCAGCCTATAGTCATAAAAACTATAATTGTGCTTTCTCGCAAAGCCACTTAATGCTTCTCTTATCGCATTGGAAGGTTCAGCCTGCAACCAGCATCTTTCTATTTCGACAACTTTATCGAACAATCCTTTGGCGTGAAAGCCACAAGCCCCGGCCCCATCCCGACCTTCCCCGTTGGGGATGGCCACTATCGCTCTATCCCCGCCTGTTGCAGATTCCTTTTTGTTCTTAAGTTTTACAAAATCATCTTCGGGAATAAAACGTTTTGAACTGAACGTATATTCTAATTTGTTCCGGTACCATTTACTTTCCTCTGCACCAAGCACAGGGGGTATGACGGGCAGGTGAACCTTACCAATTCTTTTCAGATTATCCTCCACCTGCTGTCGTTTATAAAAAAGCTGTCTGTCATAAGGAAGCATTTGCCATTGACAGCCTCCACATACACCAAAATGCTGGCAAAAAGGTTCGGTTCGTTCCTTTGAGAAAGCATGAAACTCCAACGGATAACCTTCGGCCCAGTCCTTTTTGCTTTTGAAAAGTTTAACGTCCACCACATCCCCCGGAACCACTCTTTCTATAAAAACCACCTTGCCATCAACCCGGGCGATACTCTTGCCTTCTGCTGCATAATCTTCAACCAAAACCTTTTCAAGCACAATATTTTTCTTTTTTCCTCTCACGCCGCAAAACTAAGCGTTTCAGGTCCTTAGCCATACAACGCTTAACAAGCCATTTGCATCTTTTTACACCGCATCAGCGGTTTTTAGATAACTTTACCGTTTTTATTATCATTACTCGATGAAGCGTATATTTTCCCTGCTGTTGCTGGTTGGCGCCACGGGTTTTCTTTTCGCCCAAACCAATGAATTTGAACTGAAGGTCACATTCAAACCGTTTAAACGGCAATTCATTTACCTGGGTTATCATTACGGGAAACAAAAACCTGTGATCGATTCCGTGTTGCTGGATGATAACAGCACCGGCGTTTTTAAACGGGCGAAGAAAATGGAGAAAGGTGTTTACCTGGTCGGCTATCCCAACCGGGCAGGCTATTTTGAAATACTGATCGATAAGGAACAAAAGTTTTCTGTTACAGCAGATACCGCTAACCTGATCTCTTCAATAAAATTTGTTGGTTCACCTGACAATACACTCTTTCTGCAATACCAGAATTATGCATCGGTAAAAGGAAGAGAAATCGAAGATGCAAAAAGACAACTGGCGGCCGCAAAAACAAAAGCCGATTCAACTAAATGGACCGACATCATCATTAAGGCTGACAAAGAGATCCAGCAATTTCGCCAGGATTTGATTGCTAAAAACCCCGATGCAACGATCAGCGCCTTACTAAAGGCAATGAAGAATCCTGAAGTACCGCCTGCTTCGCAGCACCCGGGGGGTAAATATGATTCCAGTTTTGCCTATCGCTATTTTAAAGATCATTACTGGGATGACACCTGGTTCTTTGATGAGCGCCTTGCCCGCACCTCATTCTTTGAAGAAAAGCTGGATGAATATTTTTCGACGTTGGTCTATCCCCATCCCGATTCAGTGATCAAAGAACTTGACTGGATGCTTGCCTATGCGACAGCAAATGACGAGATGCAGCGTTTCCTTCTTGTAAAATTTATCAACCGCTATCTCAACCCGCAATACATGTGGGAAGACAAGGTTTATATTCACCTGTTTGAAAAATATTTTTCACAAAAAGAATATCCCTGGCTTACAGAAAAAGGAAAGAAAACAATATTTGACCGTTACTATAGCATGGCAGCAAATGTATTTGGTTCAACCGCTGCCGATATTGAGTTGCCCGATAGCACCGGCAAAATGAAAAAACTCTTTAGCATCCCGGACCCATATACAGTTGTCGTATTCTGGGACCCCACCTGCGGTCATTGTAAGGAAACCTTGCCGCGAATCGATTCGATTTACCGGGCCCGGTGGGATAAATTGAACGTAAAGATCTATGCAATAGCCAAAGAGACTGATGGAACAAAAAAAGACTGGCTGAATTTTATTAATGAACATCATTTGACGGGTTGGGAACATGTTTACAATTCAAAAGAAGCGAATGATGCAAGGGTAAAAAACAATATTCCCAGCTATTACCAGCTTTATGATGTTCAGGTGGTACCTACTCTCTACCTACTTGACAAAA
>DASTIZ010000454.1:0-12917 GCA_035717045.1 Chitinophagaceae bacterium | reverse complement strand
GGCACCATCTTGCTTTTGTATATGATGAGACAACTTCCAAATTGACAATCGACTTTGATGGCGCGGCAGTACCACCACCCGCCGGATCTACAGGAGACTTAGGAATTGGCGCACTTAACCTGAAAAATGCATCCGGCCTGGTAATAGGCGGTTGGAATAAACATGCAGGCATTGAAGGTCCTACCGATGCCTGGATCAGTGGATTTACGGGCAAAATGGATCAGTTCCGTTTGTACGGAAAGGCATTAACGGCAAGCGAAATATTAGCACTGTATAATAGTAAAATGTAAGATTTTTTTTTCGAATAGCTACATAAGCAAGCAGTAAGGGCTGGATTTATTTCAGCCCTTTTTAATCTGTAAAAACAATACATGGAAATGGCTTCGATAAAGGTCCATCCGATCGTCATATTAACACTGATTGCAGGCTCATTCGCGGGTTGTGATTCGAAAGAAACGCTTTTTACTGAAGTCCCTTCTTCCACGACCAATATCAAATTCAGGAATGATCTTAAAGAAAGGAAAGGTCTTAGCATCCTTTACTACCTGTATTATTATAATGGAGGCGGGGTTTCTGTTGGTGATATTAACAACGATGGGCTTGCCGATATTTATTTCACGGCAAACAGCCGGAGTAATAACAAGCTCTATTTGAACAAAGGAAATTTTGTATTCGAAGATATCACTGACAAAGCAAAGGTGGCCGGCTCTGCCGACTGGTGCACTGGTTCAACAATGGTTGATATCAACAGCGATGGCTACCTTGATATTTATGTTTCTACGGTCAGCAACAGGTATGGTTTGAAAGGACATAACGAACTTTTTATTAATAACAGGAACAATACGTTTACGGAGAGCAGCGCGGAATATGGATTGAATACATCATGCTTTACAACCCAATCTGCATTTTTTGATTATGACCATGATGGTGATCTTGATTGTTATATTCTTAACCAATCACATCACCCGCATGAAAATATCGTCGATACGGTTAACAGAAAAAAGTATGATAGCTTATCGGGTGACAGGCTCTACAGGAATGATATGAACACGGCTACCAGAAAATTTACTGACGTGTCGGCAGAAGCTGGTATTTACCAGAGTAGTCTTGGATACGGACTTGGCCTTGCTGTTGCTGATATGAACAATGACGGGTGGGATGATATTTATGTAGGAAACGATTTTCACGAAAATGATTATTACTATGTAAACAACGGTAATGGCACATTCACGGAAAGCGGAGCCAATCATTTCAGGCACTATAGCCGCTTCAGTATGGGTAATGATGTGGCGGACTATAATAACGACGGGCAACCGGACATCATAACTGTTGACATGCTGCCTCCTGATGAAAGGACTTTAAAAACGTATGGCAGCGATGAAAATCCGGACATCTACAAGGTAAAACTGGAATTGAGAGGCTATCAACATCAGTATTCAAAAAATTGCCTGCAGCGCAATAATGGCAATGGAGTAAGTTTCAGCGAAACGGCGTTGCAAAGCGGTGTGGCGGCAACGGACTGGAGCTGGGCTCCTTTATTCGCTGACCTGGACAATGACGGGAATAAAGATCTGCTGGTATCAAGCGGTATAGTAAAACGACCGGTTGACCTGGATTTTATTCGTTTTGCTGATACCCGGAAAATGGCAGGCTTTGATACAACTGATAAATATGATAAATCAACAATCGATGCAATGCCTGGTGGAGATTCTCATCCTTTTTTATTCCGTGGCGATGGGAATATGACCTTTACCGATGTAAGCAATGATTGGGGAACAGAAAAGCTTCATGGCTGTTCCAACGGCGCTTCGTATGCTGATCTTAACAATGATGGTAACCTTGATCTTGTTCTAAATTGTCTCAATGCCCCGGCGCTTATTTTAAAAAATAATTCTCCCAGGAAAAACTATATCTCGATCTCTTTTACAGGTGACAGCATGAATACGAAAGGCGTTGGAGTAAAGGCTTATTTATTTACAAGTGCAAAGCCGGATAGCAACCGGCTGCAATATCAGCAACTTACCCCGGTACGGGGCTTTATGTCGTCTGTTCCTTACGAGTTACATTTTGGTTTAGATACGGTAAACCATATCGACAGCCTGCTGGTCGTCTGGCCGAATCAAAAATACCAGCTGATAAAAAATCCCGGAATCAATAAAGATCTTATTGTAAATAAAAATCAGGCACTGTCAGATTTTGTCTATCACAATTTCTTTCCCAAAAAACAGGAATTGATGCAGGATATTACGGCGGAGGTGAAAAGTAACTGGACCCATATAGAAAATGATTTTTTCGATTACAATGTACAATACCTGATTCCTCACGGATTATCAGCAAGAGGTCCCAGGCTGGCCGTAGCAGACGTTAACAAAGATGGTTTAGATGATTTTTATGCCTGCGGCGCCAAGTTTCAGCCAGGCGTTATGATGATCCAACAAAAAGATGGAACATTTAAGGAAAGTGATACAGCCTTATTTAATACGTATGCAATCAGTGAAGATGTAGACGCAGTTTTTTTTGATGCAAACGGTGATAGCTTCCCGGATCTGTTTGTATTAGCTGGTGGTAATGAACTTCCGGTTAATGAGCTGGCCTTACTTGACAGATTATTTATAAATGATGGGACCGGGCATTTTACAAAACAGGACAATGCCATGTCAGTTGTGTATGAAAATAAATCCTGCGTTTCTGTGGCTGACGTTGATAATGATGGTGACCAGGACATCTTCGTTGGGAACCTGGCAAGCCCGGTGAAATATGGAATGCCCACAACGTCTTATTTGTTTATCAATGACGGCAAGGCTCATTTTACAAAAGCAGGAGATAATATTATTCCGTTATATCAATTGGGTATGGTAACCGCAGCAACTTTTGCTGATATTGATAATGATGGCTGGAAAGATCTCATTGTAACAGGTGAATGGATGCCAATGAAAGTCTTTAAAAACAATAAAGGAAAATTTTCTGTATTGGATGTACCTGGCTCAACAGGTCTTTGGCAAAGCTTACTGGCAACTGATGTAAACGGAGATGGCTTTACCGATATACTCGGCGGCAACTGGGGGTGGAATAATAAATTCTGGTCGGGAAAGGATGGCCCCTTAAAACTTTATGTGAAGGACTTCGACAATAATGGATCGACTGAGCAGATCATGGCATATACCATAAATGGGAAAGAATATCCATTTCTGGCTAAAGACGAATTGGAACGGGCATTGCCTGTTTTAAAAAAGGCATATTTAAGATACAGCGAAGTAGCGGGCAAAACGGTACAGTATATGTTTTTTGATCTGTTCAAAGATTATATTGAACTTAAAGCAGAAGTACTTAGCTCATCCTGTTTTATTAATGATGGCAAAGGAAATTTCAAAAGAATGGACCTTCCACAGGAATTGCAACTGGCGCCAGTTTTTGCTTTTGCCCCTGTCAGCGATAATAAGTCTAACCATTTCCTGGCTTGCGGGAATTTTTATAATGTGATCCCGTACGAAGGTCGTTATGATGCGATGCAACCGACATTCTTTTCATACACCCGGCAACAGTCATCATTTCAATATAGTTCGGAACTTGCTTCATTGATGGGACAGGCAAGAGATGCAAAATGGATAAATTATGCAGGTGGCGGCAGGGTTTTGGTAATTGCAAGAAACAATCAACCTTTAGTGTTCTTAAAGCCCGCATATGAAATCGAATAATGTCTTAATTGCTGTGTTTGTAGGATGCCTGTGCACACATGCGGATTGTTCCAGTAAAAAACAGCCGGGTCCACCAAATCCGCCAACTCCTCCCGTTGTTACAAGCGGCGTTACAGCGTGGATCACCACCGGTGACCGGGCCAATCTGCTGCAAAAACAACCGAACCTGATACCATTTTCATCAACAACAAATTCAAATCCGGCAATAGAAATAGATAGCACAATAACATATCAAACTATTGATGGCTTTGGTTATACATTAACCGGTGGAAGTGCTTATCATATTAATCGTTTACCGGCCGCACAAAAAGCATCACTACTCCAGGAATTGTTTGGCAAGGGTGAAGCTTCAATAGCCATCAGTTATTTACGGGTATCCATCGGCGCATCTGATCTGAACGCCGAAGTTTTTAGTTATGATGATATGCCGCCAGGTCAAACGGATGTTAATCTCGCCAATTTTAGTTTATCAAAAGACACGGTTGATGTAATTCCCCTGCTCAAAGAAATCCTGGGAATCAATCCCGATATAAAGATTATGGGCTCACCCTGGAGCGCTCCTGTATGGATGAAAGACAACGGGAATTCGGTGGGCGGCAGCCTGCTACCTCAATATTATGGTGTGTATGCCCAGTACTTTGTAAAATACATACAGGCAATGCGAGCAAAAGGAATCACGATCGATGCCGTTACTCCGCAAAATGAACCGCAGCATGGCGGCAACAATCCAAGCATGGTCATGTCAGCAGTACAACAGGCTGACTTCATAAAAAATCATCTCGGTCCCGCCTTCCAGGCAGCCGGCATTATAACAAAGATCATCATCTGGGATCATAACTGTGATAATCCAAATTACCCGATCAGCATTTTGAATGACGCGGCAGCAAAACAATACATCAATGGTTCGGCTTTTCATTTATATGCCGGGAACATCAGCGCCTTATCAACGGTGCATGCAGCACATCCTGACAAGCATCTATACTTTACTGAACAATGGACAGCAGGCAGTGGATCATTTGATGGGGACCTGAAATGGCACGTAAGGAATGTTATTGTTGGATCCATGAGGAATTGGAGCCGGATCGCGCTGGAGTGGAACCTGGCGAGTGATGGTAGTTACAATCCACACACACCCGGCGGATGTACGGAATGTAAGGGTGCTCTTACCCTGGATGGAGCAATTAATAGAAATGTGGCATATTATATTGTGGCACACGCATCAAAATTTGTCCCCCCGGGTTCTGTGAGAATAGAAAGCAATAATGTTGCTACAATTTTTAATGCGGCATTCAGAACTCCAGAGGGAAAAAAAGTATTGATCGTAATAAATGATGGAACTGCAGCGGCAACTTTCAACATTAAGTTTAAGGGACAAATTGCTATAGCAACTCTTGCAGCCGGTGCCGTAGCAACTTATACCTGGTGATTCGACCAGCCCTATTGACTTATTGAATTATCAGCGGGTTAAAGTTTAACATGCAGATAAAAATTAAATATCGCCGGTCCATTGTAGTCCTTGTGATTATTGCAGGCACGGTATCTGTTTTGACCCATTGCGTAAGCAATGAAGGGAAAGATATGACGACTGCCACTAAAACTGAACAAGCCATAACCTTTGAATCCTACATTAGCTCCGAAAAATGCATGAGCTGTCATAAAGAAATTTATGAAAATCATATTAAGACTGCGCATTACTTAACCGGAAAACCAGCGAGCGAAGAAGCAATAAGGGGCAGTTTTCAAAAAGGAAAAAATACTTACTCTTACACGCCTGACATCCTGCTGTCGATGCAAAAACGGGATAGCGGGTTGTTCCAGGTCGTTTATTTCAAGGGTGACGAAAAAAAAGCCATGCGCTTTGACATGGTCATTGGTTCTGGTGTCATGGGTCAATCGTTCTTAACATGGCGAAATGATCAGTTGTATCAATTGCCGATCACTTACTTCGCAGCTGCCGATCAATGGTCAAATAGCCCGGGCTTTCCGAATGACAAGGTTTTAATTGATCGTCCTGCCACGTCACGTTGTCTCGAATGCCATATATCTTATGCTGAAGGGATCTCAGGTCCGGCATTAGAACCAACAGGGTTTGCTCGTCATAAGATCATTTATGGGGTGGATTGCCAGAAATGCCACGGCCCGGCTGCCAAACATGTTGACCATCATACTCAACATCCGCAGGATACCAATGCAAGGTATATTGTCAATCCGGCAAAGCTTTCAAGACAACAGCAATTAGATATTTGTACACTATGTCATGGCGGTAATATTCAAAAAACAAAACCTTCATTTGAGTTTACGGCAGGGAAAAATCTTTCCGACTATTTCTCAATTGAGTCACACAATAATGTCGTGCTTAACAGCAGTGAAATTGATGTCCATGGCAACCAGGTGGGATTATTGAAAGCAAGTAAATGTTTTCGTTTGAGCCAGGCCATGACATGCAGCACCTGCCATAACACACATGAAAATGAAAGAGGCAAAACAGCATTATTTTCACAAAGATGTATCAACTGTCACCGCATGACTGATGACAAATTAAAGACAGCCACGCACCTCCAGGTGAGTGCCATTGAAAAAAATTGTATTGATTGCCATATGCCGGTCCAGCCTTCAAAATCAATCGCCGTTTTTTTACAGGGGGAGGAAACTCCAAGGACCTCAAAATTGCGATCACATTACATCGGTATATACGAAGAAGAAATAAAAAAATTTATAAATAATAATAAATGAAAAAATTCCTTTATTCTGCACTTGCCGCATGCCTGATTGCCTGCTCAGAAACGAAGCAGGATACACACGATGCACCCCAAAGTGATTCTACAGCATTTACTGTCGATGGTAAAAAAGTGGTGGAATATACCACTGCTGACAGTACAAATCTGAGATTGGCTTTACGGGGAGAACTTGAATTCAAAGAAAAAAGACAGCCGTTTGAAAATGAAATATCCGTTTTTGTTGATCCGGCAAAAACTTACCAGGAGTTCATGGGTATTGGCGCCGCACTCACTGACGCGTCAGCAGAAACATTTGCAAAACTTCCAAAAGAAAAACAACAGGAGTTTCTCACCGCTCACTTTGATAAGCAAAAAGGAATTGGGTACACAATCGCCAGAACCAATATTCATAGTTGTGATTTCAGCAGTGGTACATACACCTACGTAGCTGATGGTGACAAGGAATTGAAATCATTTGCAGTTGATCATGATAAGAAATACCGGATTCCCTTTATTAAGGATGCGATCAAAGCGGCTGGCGGCAAGCTCACCCTATATGCCAGTCCGTGGAGTCCGCCGGCATGGATGAAAGACAACAATGACATTTTACATGGCGGAAAATTAAAACCGGAATTTTATCAAAGCTGGGCGAATTACTATACAAAATTTATTAAAGCATATGAGAAAGAAGGAATCCCGGTGTGGGGTATTTCTATTCAAAATGAACCCATGGCAACGCAGCGTTGGGAAAGTTGTATTTATACTGCCGATGAAGAAAAAGATTTTTTAAAAAACTTTCTAGGGCCTACTATGCATAAAGAAGGGCTGGCTGATAAGAAAATTATCATGTGGGATCATAACCGCGATCTTATTTATCAAAGAGCACTTACTTATTTCAATGACCCGGAAGTTTCCAAATATGCATGGGGGATGGGATTCCATTGGTATGAAGACTGGAGTGGGGGTGAGCAAATGTTTAGCAACCTGGAAAAGGTAAGTCAGGCTTTTCCCGATAAACCGCTTTTGTTTACCGAAGGTTGCAATGGTCCGTTCAATAGGCAACAGATAAACGGTTGGAAATGGGGAGAACGATATGGTCGTTCAATGATCAATGATTTTAATGGCGGCGCGGTAGGTTGGACCGATTGGAATATTTTATTAGATGAAACCGGGGGACCTAATCATGTTCAGAATTTTTGCTATGCTCCCGTTCATGCCGATACAAAAACAGGACAGCTTATCTACATGAACTCATATTATTATATCGGGCATTTTTCAAAATTCATTCAACCGGGTGCAAAAAGAATTGTCGCCAGCCCGACTCGCAGCCAGTTGTTGACAACTGCATTTAAAAATCCGGACGGAAGTATTGTTGTAGTTGTGATGAATGATAAAAGCATAAACACACCTTTCTTTCTATGGATCAATGGAAAAGCAGCACAGGCAACTGCATTGCCACATTCTATTAACACATATATAATAAAATAATCAATGCGCAGGCGCGATTCATTAAACATCATATTTGTTTTATTGCTGTTTTGCACCGGTATCAACTGCAGCAATAAAAGTTCGCCGCTGCCGCCGGGCCCAACCGTTAAACCAATCAGTGTAAGAAATACAACGTTAAATGACATCCCTTTTGATGTAACTGTTTATGGGACGCCTTTGCAGCCCGTGATCAAAGTAGAGTTTTCAGAACCCGTAAAAGGGTCTACGATTGCTTCAGCTGTTAAGATATCGGATGTCTCGGGTATCGAAGCCAGTATTACGACCACTTTACAGAATCACGATTCCGTCTTATTGGTTCAGCCAACAGGCCCATTAAATTATTTATCAAAATATAATTTCTTAATCACAACTACACTCAGGTCTTCGACAGATGGATCATTGACCCGTGAATTCATTAAGGATTTTATCACGAAGATCGATTCATCAAGAAAATTTCCTGTTATAAGCGATAACGCATTGCTTGATCTTGTGCAGCAACAAACTTTCAAATACTTCTGGGATTATGGCCATCCGGTGAGTGGCCTTGCAAGGGAAAGAAGTAATGCAACCCCTGATGTAGTGACTTCCGGCGGGTCGGGATTTGGCGTAATGGCGATCGTTGCCGCCGTTAACCGTGGGTTTATAACGAGAGCGCAAGGGCTGGAAAGAATTCAAACGATCGTTTCATTTCTAAAAAATACTGCACCAAAATTTCATGGGGCCTTTTCTCACTGGATGAATGGATCAACCGGAGCCGTAGTTCCATTTGGCCCTAATGATGATGGCGCCGATCTTGTTGAGACTTCCTATATGATCATGGGATTATTGTGCGCACGTCAGTACTTTAATGGTGGCGATGTGGCAGAAACAAATTTACGTGCTGATATTAATTTATTGTGGCAGGGAGTTGAATGGGATTGGTTCCGGCAGAATGGTAAGAAGGTTTTGTACTGGAACTGGAGTCCGAATTCAGGTTTTGCTGTGAATGTCCCGGTGCAGGGATGGAATGAATGTTTGATTACTTACGTGCTGGCCGCGTCATCACCAGTTCATTCAATTCCTAAAGCGGTTTATGATAGTGGCTTTGCCAGGAACGGAGCCATGGTAAATAATGGTTCGTATTACGGTTACCAGCTACCGCTGGGCCCGGCCTTTGGAGGACCGTTATTCTTTGAACATTATTCCTTTCTTGGAATAAACCCCAACGGATTAAATGATTTTTATGCCAGCTATACAACACAAACAAGAAATCATACACTGATCAATTATTCTTATTGTGTTAACAACCCTAAACGTTGGTTTGGTTACAGCGATAGTTGCTGGGGATTAACAGCAAGCGATATTCCAAATGGCTATACGGCAAGTTCGCCAACCAATGATGTCAGTGTGATTGCTCCGACCGCAGCCATTTCTTCTTTACCATATACCACAACGGAAAGCATGAAAGCATTGAAATTCTTTTACTATGTTTTGGGAGACAAGCTGTGGGGACAGTACGGTTTTAGAGATGCATTCAGTTTACAGAACCTGTGGTTTGCTAATTCATACCTGGCAATCGACCAGGGACCGATCATCGTGATGATAGAGAATCATCGCAGCGGGTTATTATGGAATTTATTTACCAGTTGCCCTGAAGTAAAAACGGGAATGATATCGCTGGGGTTCAGCGCACCATATTTATAAGAAGAATTATTGATGAATGATAATGAAAAACAAGACAGGTTAAGCAGGTTGACTTAGCAGTCATTATTCATTTTAGTGATGGCTATTCATCAATGAGCAGTCCATATGCTTACAAAAAGATATAAATATTATTTCGCACTGATGTTCCTGATGCCATGCAATATGATTGTTACAGGACAAAATGGCTATGGCCCACCGGTTTTTAAACAGGATTTTGGCATAGGCAACAGCGATCCGGCAACCATAGGATCTCCTTTGCCTGCAGGAAGTAGTTTTTTCACATTTGAAAATTCAGTTTGTCCATCGCCGGGCAATTATACAATTGTGAGAAGAGTACCGGTAGCCAACTGTTTTAATAATGAATGGATAGGTCTTGGTCATGATGCCAACGTTTACATTGATTTTGGGATGATGATGATGGTAAATAATAATCCAAGTGCAACCAACCGGATTGTATATATGGATACCGTACATCAAGCCCTGTGTGCAGGGGCAGAATATCGTTTTTCCGCGGCTATCATAAATTTAGATCTGATAGATGGGTGGGGGTTATGTCCCAATGGCGCGGATTACCCGGTATTTGAATTAAGAATTGAAGATGGCGCGGGAATCTTAATAAAAAAAGATACTACAAGCCCTGTGGTTTCGTATGCCGTACCGCCCTCGATGGGCTACAAGTTTGCCGAATTTGGATTCAATTTTACAATGCCCGCCGGTGTCAACAAACTTATCCTTAAATTGACATTACTTCATAGTGTTTATGAATGCGCCGAAGATTTTGCCGTGGACGACATTCAACTAAGGCCGGCTGGCCCGGAAGCCGTTATTAAATTTGATAATGAACCTTCAACCACCTTTGTAAAAAGCGTCTGCTTTCAGCATAACTCAACAGTATCCCTGTCCGGTACGGTGGGTCCTTATTACACAAATACGGCAGTTCAATGGCAGCAAACGACAGACAACGGCGCTACATGGGTTGACATTCCCGGGGCCACTTCATTTACTTACTCACGGGCTTTTTCTGTGGCGGATACTTTTCTTTTCCGGTTGACAGCGGGTGAGGGATTAAATATCAACAATCCCTATTGCCGTGTTGTATCGAACACCAGGAGAGTTGAAGTGGACGATCTTCCGCGGAACTATTCAATTACCGTTAACTCGCCGGTGTGTTCCGGGCACGATCTGAAATTTAATGCAGAGGGAGCGGCAAGTTATATCTGGACCGGTCCAAATGGTTTTTATGATAATATTTCCTATCCCCATATATTTTTCTCCTCATTAGCAGACAGTGGATGGTATTACGTAGATATATTCAGCCTGGGAGGCTGCAAAACCACAGACAGTATCTATGCGACTGTGATTGGGACAGATGTGGATGCAGGCCCGGATACTTCAATATGTAAAGGCAATTCTGTGCGCTTGAATGCAAGTACCGGTATAAGGTATGAATGGACACCGTCAAATAGTCTATCGTCGGCAAGCATCATCAATCCTGTCGCCACACCACATGTTACCACAGAATATACTGTGAAAGTCACAGATAGGTATGGATGCAGCGACACAGCGAAAGTGCAGATAAAGCTGGTAAACTCTGTCGCATTGAAAGCAAAAATTGACGGCACTGATTATTTATGTCGATCCTATGATTCGGCTTCCTTCAAAGATATCAGTAGTGGCATTATAAATAAACGGGTATGGAGTTTTGACAACGGCCGTGCAGATACAACAGCGAACCCTCCCACTCAATATTACAGTATTACCGCAAATCAAAACAGCTACGTGTCCAGCCTGGCTGTAACAGATACGGCGGGCTGTACTGACATCGCTTATCATATCTTAAAGGTTGCTGGTAATTGTTTTATTGCCGTTCCGTCTGCGTTTACACCAAATGGCGACGGACTTAATGATTTTCTTGGTCCGTTAAACGCTTACAAGGCAACTGATCTTTTATTCAGAGTATACAACAGGGCGGGTCAAATGGTCTTTGAAACAAGAGACTGGAACAGGAAATGGAATGGAATGATTGACAATGCCAGGCAAGGCACTGGTGTTTATGTTTGGATCCTGGAATACACTGATCCTGCAAAAAAACGAATATCATTAAAAGGAACCACTGCTTTGATACGATAAAACAGTACTACAATGATAAGATCGTTACCGGTTGCAGCTTTTATTTTCTTATTGGTATCCTGTTTTCCAAAAACCAGTAGAACAGTCATTACCAGTAATGAAACAACGGTTCTTTCGGACTCTTCATTATTGGATCTCGTACAAAAAGAAACTATAAAATATTTTACCGAAGCGGCCGAACCGGTAAGTGGGATGGCCCGGGAACGATTTCATACCGATGATGATTACCCGGAAAAAGATAAACATATAATTACCAGTGGCGGAAGCGGGTTTGGCGTTATGGCCCTGTTAGTTGCCATGGAAAGGAAATTTATGTCACGAGAAGAGGGATTGAAACGATTGGCGAGGATAGTTCATTTTTTAGAAACAGCCGATCGGTTTCATGGCGCATGGCCGCATTGGTGGAATGGAGAAACAGGAAAAGTAAAACCATTTAGCAAAAAAGACGACGGTGGCGATCTCGTGGAAACTGCTTATATGCTGCAAGGTCTTCTGTGTGTCCGGCAATATTATAAAGACGGTAATGAACAAGAAAAAGCATTGGCGCAGCGAATAGATAAACTATGGAAAGAAGTGGAGTTTGATTGGTTTCGGAATGGTGAAAATGTTTTGTACTGGCATTGGAGCCCGGTATATGAGTGGCAGATGAATTTTCCTGTCCGCGGTTATAATGAATGCCTGATAACATATATACTCGCTGCAGCCTCTCCCACGCACGGAGTACCGGCAGAAGTTTATCATGAAGGATGGGCAGAATCCGGAAAAATAAAATATCCTCATGAAGCATTGGGATATCAATTACAGTTACGGTACCAGGGCGATCCGCCAAATGGTGCTCCTCTATTCTGGTCTCAATATTCATACTTAGGCCTGGATCCAAGAGGATTGAAAGATAAGTACACGGATTACTGGACGGAAAACACGAATCATACTCTCATTAATTATACATGGTGTGTAAACAATCCTAAAAGATATAAGGGATACGGAAAAAATAACTGGGGCCTGACAGCGAGTTACTCAGTAAAGTTTTATGCTGCACATGCGCCGGATTCGGTAAATGATCGCGGAGTCATCTCGCCAACGGCCGCTCTTTCTTCATTCCCATACACACCTGTACAATCAATGGCGGCATTGAAACATTGGTATTATGATATGAAAGATAAAGTATGGGGACCCTATGGTCCTTATGATGCGTTTAGTGAAA
>DASTIZ010000453.1:0-3631 GCA_035717045.1 Chitinophagaceae bacterium | reverse complement strand
ATTTGTATTTTATTTGAGATTTGGTCCGGTGGTTAGCGGGATTGGTAATTGAAATCTACAAATATGAACCTGGTTGGAGCTTTTCTTAAAATGATACGGTTGCCCAACCTTTTTTTTATCGTACTTACACAGCTTCTTTTCCATCTTGCGATCCTTCACAAACTACTCTTACCCGTTGGCAGCAGGCCGGCAATCGATGGGTGGGATTATATTTATTTATCCGTAGCGTCTGTATTGATTGCGGCCGCGGGCTACATAATCAATGATTATTTTGACGTGAATATCGACCAGGTTAATAAGCCCAGGGGAAATGTTGTGGATGTGGTCGTATCAAGAAGGGGAGCCATGGCATTGCATTTTGTAATGAGTGGAGTTGGGATCTTGCTTAGCGGGTGGATTGCCTGGCGTACCGGGCTTTGGTACATTCTCATCGGAAATTTTTTATGCGTGCTTTTCCTTTTTGGGTATTCCATTTCTTTAAAACGAAAATTACTTTCAGGAAACATTCTCATCTCTTTGCTTACAGCATGGGTGATACTGGTGATTGCTCTAGCCGAATTCTCGTATGCTCGCACCGATCCCGATTGGATACTCTCTGAAACGCGCGGAAAGATCATCCGTCTGACTTTTCTATATGCCGGCTTTGCATTTATCAGCTCATTGATTCGTGAAGCCATCAAGGACATTGAAGATATGCAGGGAGATGAAAAACATGGCTGCCGGACAATGCCAATTGTTTGGGGTGTAAATGCAACCAAAGTGTATGTAGCCGTTTGGTTGATTGTTATTTTGGCCCTTCTGGTCATTTTGCAGGTTTACGTCGCCAGGTTTGAGTGGTGGTGGGCTATGGCATATTCAGTTGTCTTTATCATCGGTCCTTTTGTTTTCATTCTGCTTAAATTGTTTAAAGCTAAGACCCAGAAAGATTATCATCAGCTTAGTAACTGGACAAAACTTGTTATGCTAACAGGCATTTTCTCCATGATATTTTTTTACTTCTACCTGTGAAATGAAAAGTAAATTTTCGGGTGGCGATTTAAAGCGGCAACAAAATCTTATGTCGAATGCCCGGTCTGGTATATGGGTAAAATCAATAATATTGTCTCATGAACAAGATCATCCTGGCATCACAATCGCCAAGACGCAAACAACTTTTAGAATGGGCCGAAATCCCTTTCGAAGTCGTCGTAAAACCAACCAGTGAAGATTATCCTCCTGGTCTGCATCCTGAGGAAGTGGCCATTCATATCGCACAGCAAAAAGCAACTGCAGTTCAAAAACAATTTCCGGATGGTCACGCAATTCTTGCCGCAGACACGATCGTTGTTTTGGGTGAAAATATCATTGGTAAACCCGTTCACAGGGAAGAGGCAGTAAGTATCCTGTTTGCGCTATCGGGTGAAACGCACAAAGTAATTACAGGCGTTGTCGTCAGGAAGGGACAAAAAGAAATTTCATTTGCAGATGTTACCGAGGTTAAATTTCATAAACTCACTTTGGAGCAAATTGAGTTTTACGTTGATAAATACAAGCCTTATGATAAAGCCGGTGCTTACGCCATCCAGGAATGGATTGGAGTTGTTGGGATCCAATCTATCAATGGTGATTTTTATAATGTAATGGGTCTGCCGGTTAGCAGGGTAGTGAAAGCACTCAGGGAATTGAATGGTTAAAATCCCGTCTGCGGACCGAAAAAAACGTTGGACGGTCGTTCAGCTTTTGTTAATTTAAAAAAGCAATTTAGTCGTTCAACTATTTAACTTTTGAATTCTTCATGATCGTTGAAGATAAAAAAGAGAATCTCAACCTACGTGCCTCCGGCATTACCAGCCGCGAGCCCATGCGAAGCAGGAAACAAAGGGCAGCAGGGTTTATGACGGAAAGGCTGCTCCAGTTCATCTGGCAATTCCAGTATTTCAATACAAGTGAATTAAAAACGGCTGCGGGAGAGGATCTGCAAATTATATTTCCGGGGACTTATAATGCCAATCAAGGTCCTGATTTTGCCGATGCCAAGATCAGGATCGGAAAGACGACATGGGCCGGGAGTGTCGAGCTTCACATCCGCGCCTCGGATTGGAACCGGCATAATCATCAGGTCGACAAAAACTATAACAATGTTGTTTTACATGTGGTTTGGGAAAATGATTTTCCAAACTATAATATTCCTGTTTTAAATCTCGAAAACAGGATAGCAGGGAGTCTGCTGCAGCGGTACGAAGAACTGATGAATGCCCAGGGCTTTATTGCCTGTGAACGATCAATCTCTTCAGTTAGACATATTATTTTACAAAGCTGGAAAGAACGACTTCTTGCTGAAAGGTTGACAAGGAAGTCGCTCATCGTTCACGAACTTCTTGAACAAAATAACCAGCATTGGGAAGAAACATTCTGGTGGTTGTTGGCAAGAAATTTTGGAGTAAAAATAAATGCAGAATCGTTTGAATCGATGGCCCGGAGTATTCCCGTTAGTATTTTGGCTAAACATAAAAATCAAATACATCAATTGGAAGCCTTGTTAATGGGACAGGCTAATCTGCTTGGTCACAGGTTTTCTGATGACTATGCAATTTTATTGCAAAGGGAGTATGAGTTCTATAAGACTAAATATAAACTCAGACCAGGGGCCATGACTCCATTTTTTCTTCGCATGCGACCGGGAAATTTTCCTACGATCAGGCTGGCGCAGCTGGCAATGCTCATTCACAATTCAGAACATTTGTTCTCTAAGATCACAGAAACAGATTCGGTAAAGGATGTTAAGAATTGGCTCAATATTACTGCCAACGACTACTGGCATTATCATTACCGGTTTGATGAACCTTCATCTTTTAAAAGGAAAAGGTTGGGCTCAGCCATGATCGACAATATCGTGATCAATACGGTATGCCCGGTTTTATTTGCCTATGGACACTTTCATAAGGAGCAAAAGTATACCGATAGGGCCATCCGGTGGCTGGAAGAAGTTCGGGCGGAATCGAATTCAATCACTAAAGGATTTCAGCAGCTTGGTGTTGAAAATAAGAATGCCCGTGATTCACAGGCATTGATCGAATTGAAAAATCAGTATTGCACTAAGAAGAAATGTTTGGATTGTGCTATTGGCAACGCATTACTCAAATCCTGAACATTATTTCATCGCCCTGCACTTTTTAAATGAGCGGGAGGCCGCTTCGTCAGGGGTGAGTGCTCTGGCACATGATGTAAACAACACTACGATCAGCACATACAGGATGATTCTCGTTTTCATAAGTTATGATTTAAGATCAAAAATAGGCTGGTGGCGGGTCATTTAAAAAGAAGTTCCACCTGCCATCTTTCAGCGGGTTTATACCAAAAACCGTATCCCCAATGCTTAAACAACACTACGAAAGATTACTAAAGGTTCTGCAGGTTAAGGGAAAGGTTGAGGTTGATGCCAGGTTGAGATAAGAAACAGGCTTATATCGCCAGGAGCTAATACAAACTCTTTGACCCATAACCTCAACCTTAACCTCAACCTCAACCTCCCTCATCCCCACGCTCCCCAATCGATCTTAACCTCAATATCAGGATGAATACTCAATTGCACAGGACAAGTGATGCCTGTATTCTTTAGAATGGATTTCGTTTTTTCATCAACATCCATCAA
>DASTIZ010000452.1:0-6725 GCA_035717045.1 Chitinophagaceae bacterium | reverse complement strand
TCTTTTTGAAGAAGCGACTGAAATAGTACTCATCGTCATAGCCCAGCCCATAGGCGACTTCCTTAATTGATTTGTTAGTGAGGTATAGTTCTCTCTTGGCTTCAATAATTATGCGTTCAGCAATTAAATCAGTAAGTGTTTTATTGAAATATTTCTTTGTGATCCTGGCTAATGCATTTGGTGAAATATTAAGTAGAACAGCATAATCTTTTGGCGTATGCTTTGATTTAAAATCACTTTCGATCGCCTGTTTAAGATTTTGTAAAATAACAGGTTCTTTACTTTCTTTTAGCGGTGGAATGGACTCCTGTTGTTGTTCTGCTTTTGAACGTGATGCAGCTATTAAGAATATCTTCATGTACGAGATCAGTAATTCATACTGAGCTATCCCGGGATTGTGCAGTTCTGACCTGATCTGCTGAATAACATTGCTGAGTGTATTTTGCAGTGTTTCATCAACCACGATAAATGGCTTCTGGTATATATTATTGAAAAGGACGCCATTACAAGTTACTTCCGTTTGATGTTTATGAATGCAAAAGAAATCTGAATGAAAATAAATGGCTATTCCTTTTATCAATTCGGAGGAAAACATAAAGGGTTGATACGGGGTGAATGAAAACAATGAATTCCTTTCGAAGTTGTATTCTGAAAAGTCAGTCTTCAGTCTCCCGCTTCCTTCAGTAACCCAAATCAGGGAATAATAGTTATTCCGTTGTAAATGGTCGAAATAACTATTATCCTCAAATGAAAACAGTTTGAATGCAAGATTTCCGTTTTGCTTATTGACTAGTGTAAATACAGACTGGTTTGACATGATGCAAAATTATCGTGAAAATTCATGATCCGCTTTGCCGATGGGTAATTCATCAAACGTACCCGGATCGGTGAGCCCCTGGCTTATAAGAAATGACCTGATCAGCCTTGCCGCCTCGGCATGTTTTTCTTCCAGCACAAAATGACCGCCATTCAACAAACTTATTTGTGCATCTTTTAGATCCCGTTTGTAAGCTTCCGCACCTGCAGGTATAAATAGTTTATCATTTTTTCCTGAAATAACCAATGCAGGTGGTTGGTATGTTCTGAAATAAGACTGCCATACGCTGTACAACGGAAGATTAGACCCATAATCTTTGAATAAAGCTAATTGTATTTCGTCATTTCCATTACGGTCTAAATAATATTGATCAATTATATAACTATCCGGACTGATTTTTAAAATATTTTCAGCACCATCGGTGTGCAGCCACTTATTCGCGTCAAAAGATAAAAAGAAACGTACTGCCTTTTCTGTTTCCGCATTTTGATTTTGGATATAATCAACCAATGGCTTCAGTGCATCGCCGAGCCCTTCGTTATAGGCATTTGCGTTTTGTATGATCAATGCCTGGATCAATTCAGGTCTTTGTGCGGCTATGCGAAAGCCTACGGGGCCGCCATAATCCTGGACATACAAACTAAATTTCTTTAGTTCCAACGCATCGATAAAATGATTGATGGTCAGCGACAGGTTATCGAAGCTATAATTATAAACGGAAGGAGATGGCGCACTGCTTTGACCAAAACCCGGATAATCCGGCGCGACCAAAAAGTAATCTTTAGATAGATCATTCATCAGATCCCTGAACATATGAGACGAAGAAGGAAATCCATGAAGCAGTACTATCGCTGGATTCTTTTTATTGCCGGCTTCACGATAAAAAATATCTAACCCGTCAACTTTGATAGTTTTGAAATTCATTGTATTCATTTTTTTTAGTTTTAAGTTTAAATTTTTCGATTCGAATTGAAAAAGTCCAGGAGGAATTAAACTGAACAAACGTTGGGTTCAAAAGGACAGTTCTTATTGAATAGCCAATTCCCTGCGCGACCTGTACGTAACAGCCCAGCTTATTTTTTGATGACATTAAAAGCCGGGCCCTTATTATTTACATATTACAATCGACAGTCTCCTCCTCAATGCTGGTAGTAATTTTGCCGTCAGGTGTAATGGTGATTTTGGTTTTGTACACGACTTTGAAGACAATGTTTTGTCCTATGATCCTCATTTGTTCCATAAAAACACGGGTATACTGACCATCCTCTCCAAACTCACCCGTTATGGTTCCTTTGTTTCCGCCTGAAGCTTGATATTGCTCTCCTGTAGAAAGTCCTACGCCGGTTATGCCCGGAGCAATAACATGGTAGTTGAATGTAAAGCCCCGATCATTATAAATAATGTGTTCAACAATTTTTAGCGAACCCGTCAAGGTGACCTCTTCGCCTGCACCACCGTTTCCACATGGTACAAATAACGTACGTTCAAACGGAACTACTTCTTCAGAATGTGATACATTGGCCTGCGCAGATTGATTTGAAAGACTTGTTTCAACGTTATCCTGCCCGGGTAATTCGTGAATCCCTTTTTTGCAGGAGCTTAGCAGCACCATTGAAAGAATTATAAAAAAAATGAAAAATGGTTTTTTCATTTTTCCAATTTCCGGGTAAAAGGTATACTGGCAATTATCTCCCACCATTCTAAACCCTTGCGTGTTCATTTTGTTTTTTTGTTGCGTCAATATTGACGCTGCAAAAATGAAATATCCAACTGCTGTTTAAAATGGATAGTTTATGCTTTTAAATGGACTGTTTTGATACGCTGCGCCAACGATTGTTCAACAATCTGAGTTACAAGAGAAGACATTATAAAAAAGGTAAATATTCTAATCAGCCACAAGGATGAATAGATGGTTTTCAAACACGCAGCCACTTATATCGGCAACGGCCCCTGATCAGCGAACCATTGATCTTAGGTCAATACTGCTTTTTTTCCAATCCACGGTTCAATGCAGATGTAGTTAAGTTAGCCACATAATGAATTCCTGTTGGCATTGCAATACCCTTGGAATAAATGGCAGCCAATACAAATACTAATCCCCAAATGCCGGGGATCTGCCCTAAAAAACCACAGAACACAGCAAGGAATAACAGAAGAAACTCCCAGAGATCTTGTGTCCATTTCTTCCTGCCCGGTGCAAACCGGGGTCCGAAGTATGTGTGTGGGCATGAACTTCGATAAAAATCTATTGCAGGTGATATTGTTTACTGATCAATTCTATTAATGCAGACGCTTTGTTTATTACAACAACAAATCCATAATTAGGACCGTAGTCAATCATACGGATGTTGCCGGCCAACTCATTTCTCAATTTAGCATATGCTTCAGTTCTTGTTCCCGATGCATAACTTTTTTCATAACCAGAAATCATACTGATAAGCAAGGAATCGTTATTCCATTCAGCGGAACGGATAAATTGACTGACATCCATACTTTCAAGCTTTCCTACGCCCCACCTTCCCATCTTGTTAATGATTTCATAGTCAAAAACTGTACGTTTTAGTTTTTCAAGTTCATGAAAAAACAGCTGGTAATCATCCTGCCCGTGAGAAAAATTATTTATCACGAAAGCATCATAGTCGGCAATACCGCTGGCAACTTCCTGCTTCCTGATAATCCGGAACCCACCTGCGTTCTTTAACTGGGAAACTGTCCTGTTGGTATAATTGAAATTTGCAATATCGTCCAGTTCTGCGACAATACGATAAGCCCTGAGCAAAGCTGTGCCCGTGACAGGAGGCGCCAATAAGATGTTTAAAGAATCATATTTCGACTTTACTGTTTCAAAAAAATCCATCATAAGAGTCAACTTTATTGAATCAGTTCTCAGATCTTCTAACATGCTTTTCATAAACTCTTTTTCCCGCTTATGTTCCACCATATGTTCTCTTTGGTTTTCTGCCAGAAAACCGCAGAACACAGCGAGGAACAGCATTAAGAACTCCCAGAAATAATGTGTCCATTTTTTCTTGCCCCGGTGCAAACCGGCGTCTGCAGTGTGGGCATGGTGGTGTACTTCCATAATGGGTGGTGCTTGTTATGAACGGGAAGATAATTTATTTTCTTTTGTTCGCCGCAGCTAAACGAAGGCGGGTTGTTGTTATGTGTAGAACTACGGCTTACGAAATGAGACAGTATAATGTCCCCCGCTGGCATCCGGGTGATTGAAGTTCTTTAATTATCAAGTGGGGGTGGATCGACTACTCAGCTGAATGTTGTCCACCCTCATTTGTAAAAACATTTTAATCGAACTACTTCCCCCGCCAGCGGGGGACAATGAGCACTCAGCTATGCGTGACGATAAGCAAGCGATTATTATTTTTCTTTTGCCTATTGTGTAGTTCAGTTCTGTTAGCCCGCAAGTAAATTGCCGGGAGGTCTCCAGGTTCAGTTTTTATTTTGTCCCGATAGCTATCGGGATTGATATCTGCAAAATAATGGAATGGTTCGTCCAGGGATAATCGGATTAACAAATAGGGTAGCCATCAATTAAGTTCAGTTGAATAAGGTTTACTAATATTCTAAAAACATTTGTTGTAATCTATTTCTATCCCTGGTGACTGTAAGAGCCAGCATTAAAAGTATTCTTGCCTTTTGCGGATTATGATTATCTGAGGCTACAGTGCCCAGCTTTACGTCATCGAATACCTGGCTGAATTGTGTAACTCCACCTGTAGGAACTCTTGATGACCGTACTACAGCAATTCCTTTTTTTACGGCAGAATTAACGCTTTGTAAAATGGATTTGTTAAAACTTCCGTCTCCGGAACCTGCTATAACAATCCCATCAGCATGTCCATTTATAAACGCCTCCATTGGAGCCGCACTTGCATCAACGTACATATAAACAATCTCTACTCTTGGAAGTGTATCAAGCTTGAAAATATCAAAGGGTGTATTGGCATTTTTTTTATTCAGAGGTTGATTAAAGTATACGACTTTTCCACCATGGACCTGGCCGATCGGGCCTGTATTTGGAGAAGCAAATGCATCAACATTAACTGTGTTTGCCTTTGTAACGTTTTTTGCATCGTACAAACCTTCATTAAAACAGATCATCACTCCTTTTGTCCTACTTAGCGTATCACTGGCCACAATAATTGCATCATATAAATTTTTCGGGCCATCTGCGCTGATAGCTGTTGCTGCACGCATTGCACCTGTTAATACGACGGGTTTGTTTGACTTCACGGTGAGACTAAGAAAATAGGCTGTTTCTTCCTGGGTATCGGTGCCATGTGTTATTACGACCCCATCAGCTTCATTTTTTTCAAAAATTTCATTTATTCTATTTGCCAGCTTTAACCAGATCGCAACTGTCATGTCATAACTACCGACCGATGCTATTTGTTCGCCTTTGACGTTAGCTATTTTTTTTATCGAGGGAATACTTTTAAGAAGGGTATCTATTGGTATTTTCCCCGGTATATATCCAGCACTGGCCGGATTCGTGCCCTGCCCCGCAATAGTTCCTCCCGTCCCTAAGAGGATTACTCTTGGCAAGGTTTGTCCTAGGCCAAAGCCAAAGCACAAACCAAAAATAAAAAGGAAAAATATTTTATGCATAGCCCTCGCTCAATGAATTTTCGTTGCGCTTTAAGATACAAAACTTATTATTCAGTCATTCGCGCCATTTACTGTTAGGTGCTGTTAGCACTTCGTTGTTTATTGGCAGTCCAATGTGTAATTCAATTCAGTTACCCAGCAGGTAAATGTCCGGGCAGTTATCAGGTTTAGCTTGATCTTGTCTTTCTGTCCACCTGGGGTCTTGTCCATAATGCGTTTACCAATAGTAACCGTCGCGGACATACCCCGGGCGGGGAAAACTTGTCGAATAGACACCAGCTTAGCCATCGGGAATGTCTACAAACAATGGAAGGCCTCTTCCAAGAATAATTGGGTTAACAAATAGCCAGTAGCCGTCAATTAAGTTCAGTTGAATAAGAGAATGTATGCTGTCGGGCTACAAATAAATGCATGTATACTTACTTACCGGGCTGGTTCCTCTGGCGTGAAATAAATTAATCACGAATTTGAAAACAGTTAATTGTTATTTAAGACGATACTCTTTCGTGAGATCATTTATCAATGCGATTGCCAGCTCCTCGGCCGCTTTCCATAAAACTTCTGCGTTAAATCGAAGATTTCTTTGCTGAACAATCATCATATTCAACATCTCCTTTATTTCGGGCCGTTTATTTTCCAACGTTTCCGTAGGGGCTAACAGGGATTCAATCGTTTTCCTGGACATCGTGTCTAATTGCCAGATAAAACGCTTTGATAATTCATAATGATGGGATGGATCAATGATTACATTAATTTGATTCAATAACATGTTCCCCCTTATCTGATGATGATATGTTTCCATCCCGACTCTATTTACTATTGCCTCGTATTTTATCATTGTTTCAAGTAAGGAATAATTTCTAAAAAAACGAAGACTGCCCGAATTCTTGATCTGCTCAAATGTAGATCTGTTCCAGACAATTGGAACAGTCCAATACATAAAGCGGGTATAAAATGAAAACAGAGAGGCTTCCCTACCTTCCAGCCTTGTTTGGCTAAGAGACAGCAAGCTATCTGCAATGGCGAGGTATATTTTGGTAGTTTTTATATGTGCATGTATAGCTGCAGTATCATTTTGCAAATCTTTCACCAGTGTTTTAGAAAAATCCTTTGCCCTGATTTTTTCTATATAATGTTCACGTTCGTTTTCTACTAAAAACCCAAGTGTTACAGCAAGGAAAAGCATTAAAAACTCCCAGAAATAATGTGACCAACTTTTTTTTGGCGTATCAGAATGATGATGGACTTCCATGGAGAAAATGTTTCATAAATGTAAGTAAAA
>DASTIZ010000451.1:0-6513 GCA_035717045.1 Chitinophagaceae bacterium | reverse complement strand
ATCCGCAGTATCAGCAAAGTTTGCAGAGCCAACATAAGTGATCACCCTATGAGTTTTGTTATCGATGATCACAACCGCGGCATTGTTGATATTTCTCAAACGCTGCGACCTTATATAATCTTCTACAATTTTCTCTGTTTTTAGTTGTGTGTTAAGATCAATATGCGTTTTATAGAAATGACCGCCTTTTTTGAAAAGTTTGATAGAAAGATGTTTAGCATGATGCGGAACAGTGCTTCTTGTTGCGGTCAATGGTTCGGCAAGCGCATCTTCGATCTCTTTTCCTGCAAAGACTTTCTCTTTTGCAAACTTTTTTAGCCATCGGTTTCTTTCGGTTACTATCCGGTCGTTATGCTTACCCATTACTAATGAAGACGGTTGATTTGGAATAATGCTTAAAGCGGCGATCTCTGCCAATGACAAGTGATCAGGATTCTTTGAAAAATAAAGTAATGATGCTGCTTTTACACCTTCAAGATTACCACCATAAGGCACAAGGTTCAGGTACATCTGTAAGATCTCGTCCTTACTGTATTTCCACTCCAGCTGGTAAGCGCGGAACATCTCGATTATTTTGCTTCCAATATTTCTTTTTCTTGGTTCCAATGCTCTTGCCACCTGCATTGTAATCGTGCTGGCTCCGCTGGTTCGTTTCATCCGGAAAATATTCTTCAAGGCTGCACGGACAACTGCAAAGGGATTAACGCCGGGATGATAATGGAAATATTTATCTTCTTTAGCAATGATGGTTTTGCGAAGCAATGGCGATATTTCATTCAATTCAGTTTTCATTCTCCATTTTTCATCCCGGGTTAAAAAAGCATTGATCACTTCACCGTCCTTATCGGTGATGATAGTGGAGTATTCCACTTTGTCTTTTAATGGGAAAATGAGATTCAGCAAAAGGAATAGAATAAACAGGCCTGCAAAGGTTATAGCGGTGCCTTTGAGCAAACTGATGAAGTGTTTTTTGGCGATGTGAAGTTTCATATTGTTTCTCGGTGCCCGTTCTTTGTGCACCTTGTCGGATCACCCGTGCCACGGCTCAAAGCCGTGGCACGGGTTGATCGGGTTGATTGGGCTACCAGCCATGGCACCGGTGTCGGATGCTTCAAATTATGTCCTTTATCTCGATGCCAATTGCTTTATACGAATCCTCATAAAACGTGTTCATATTCAATCCAAGGAGCTTTATCGCAAGCTCTTTATTACATAGCGTACCATTTCTGATACCACAGTAGTCAGGAAAAGATGAAAACTCCCAATCTTCCATTTTCTTGACCAGCCGGGCCCTATATGCATTTTGATGAATGTAATGAAAAATTGTAAGCTCATAATGAATACTTCCTTTCACTATTGGAGTTGCTTTGGTATTTTGCTGAAACAAGGATCCTGATGATTTGTTCTGCTTGTTTATTGCCTGAGTATACGAACTTAGCAAAAGCCTGATTCCCTCTGATAATACATTTTTTTGCTGACCGCGAATCTCTTTTGTTTGAATCGTTCTTTCGTCTGAATGAATAAGAAAATGAAAATGGTTTGGCATGAGGGAGTAAGACAATATATCACAGTATGGCATAATGAACCGTCTCACTTTATTGAGAAAGTAAAGATAATTATCCCGCTTAAAGAAGATCTTTTGCCGGTTATTACCACGGTTGTAAATGTGATATAGTTCATTCTTGAAAAACTCCATAGTAACGTTTTTGATCCCTCTGCTTACCCGTGCCACGGCTTCGAGCCGTGGCACGGGTATCAAAAAACAGCTTAACATTTATTTATCGTCCGGAATTACAAACGGAAAATCCTTACACTTAACTTTCCTGTCAAATTCTTTTTTGTTTTATGGATCCCGCTGACTCGTCCTCCGATGGAGTCCTTTCGGACCGCCCCGCAAGGGACATTCCTCCCTAGCTCTTCACAATACTAATATCTGTTTTTCTCCCATGGAAAAACAAGATCACGACTATAAATTCTTACTGCACTTTTTTATTTAACTTATCTTTCAGTCACACACTCAACCCACAAACCTATATGCGTATCAAACCTGTTTTAGTAATCCCGATGATTGCTATCGGGATTACTATTTTTTTAATTGCCTGTAAACGAAATGCGGTTAAGCTGGAATACACCAATGCAAAAGGTGAAGTGCCGCAGATAGGCAATCTTATTTTCCGTTTCGACAGATCTCTTGGAACAGATACCATGCTTAATGTATGGGACTCTACCGATTATATTTCTTTTACTCCAAAAATTCCCGGTCGATTTCGCTGGGAAGGCCCGGACGAACTGGTGTTTTCGCCTTCACAACCGTTACAGCCCGCTACCTCCTACACCGCAAAATTTAAAAACGATCTTTTCCGGTACAGTAAATACGATAAGGTGGATGGTAAACAGATCGAATTCCATACTCCGGCACTTGTCTTGGAGAATGCCCAGGTGGTTTGGACAATGCCCGATGAAGCTACCCGCAACATTGTTCCCCAGCTTGACCTGTTGTTCAACTATAAAGTAGACCCGGCAAAGTTGAAGGATAAGCTATCCATAGAATTTTACGGGAAGAAAACAGAGTTCACACCACAAACTGTTTCTGCTGACAAAAACCTTTCTTTCAGGTTGGCCGGTTTTAAACCAGAAGATCGTGAATATGATTCAAAGATCACTATTGAAAAAGGATTAACGCCGGAAGGCGGGACAAATAAAATCGAAGAGATCATATCGGAGAACTTTTCTGTCTCTTCGCCCTATGTACTCGTCATTCATGGTATCACAGCCGAACATGATGGTACCGAAGGAACAATTCGGGTGTTAACCAATCAGCAGCTGTCCCAAACCGATCTGAAATCTTTTATTGTGCTTGATCCCAGTATTCAATACACAACCGAAGTTGATGAAGGCGGGATGACATTGCGAAGTGACAATTTCAATATGGAAAAAAGTTATACGCTAACCCTGAAGCCGGGATTGCGGGGAAGGGTTGGCGGAGAATTAAAAGAAGTTTCCCAGCACCAGGTGGCGTTCGGTGAACTGGAAGCAGGGATCAGCTTTACGAGCAAGAAAGGCGTATACCTCTCAAAGAATGGAAGAAAGAACATGGAAGTAAAGATCAATAACGTGGCAAAGGTCAAGCTTACTATCTCGAAGATCTATGAAAATAATTTGTTGATGATGGATCGTTATGGCTACTATCCACGGGTGACCCGGGCCAGCTACAACGAATATGACGAAGGGGATTATTACAATGATTATGGAAGTGAGGTAACGCTGGGTGATATTATTTATGAAAAAGAAATTGATACAAGGTCATTACCCAAAAGCGGGGGAGGCAAGTTGCTGAATGTTTCGCAGTTTGAAGACAGGCTGCCTGACTTCAGGGGCATTTATCATTTACAGATAAGTTCAATGAAAGATTACTGGGTAAAGGATAGTCGTTTTATTTCTGTTTCTGATATTGGCCTCGTCGCAAAGGAAGGTGTCGATAAAATATTTGTTTTTGCCAATTCAATTAAAACAGCAAAGGCGATCCGGGATGTGAATATAAATGTCTATTCAAAAAATAATCAGCTAATTGGTACAGGATCTACGAATGCAGACGGCGTTGCCGAGATCGTATATACAAAAAAGGAATTCAATGGTTTTCAACCGTCGATGATCGTGGCAAAGACTGAATTTGATTTCAATTACCTGCCGTTTAATTCTACAAGAGTAAATACATCGCGTTTTGATGTAGGTGGAAAAAGAAATAATCCTTCAGGACTCGACGCCTTCGTTTACGCGGAACGGGATATTTATCGTCCCGGTGAAAAAATCAATTTCTCGGTCATAATCCGGAATCACGAATGGAAAAGCCCCGGCGAGATACCGGTGAAGATGAAATTTTTACTGCCAAATGGCAAAGAACTCAAAGAATTCCGGAAAACATTGAATGAAGAGGGATCTGTTGAGGGCAGTATTGACATGGCATTATCGGCTATTACGGGTTCATATACGTTAGAGGTGTATACTTCGAATGATCTTTTGCTTGCCTCAAAAGATTTTAAGGTCGAAGAATTTATTCCCGATCGCATCAGGGTAAGTGCAAAGCTTGATAAGCAATTCTTAAAAGCTGGTGAAACGACTACACTATCCTTAAATGCAATGAATTTCTTTGGCCCGCCTGCTGCCAATCGCAAATACGAAACGGAGATCCAAACAAAGCAAAAATATTTTTCGCCTGAGAAGTTTGACAAATTTAATTTCAGTTTCTCCAACCAGAATATTCCTTTGATCAAAGATGTAAGAGAAGGAACAACCGATGCACAGGGAAATGCCACGCAATCATACACTGTTCCGGAACATTTAAAGAACTCCGGTGTTTTGCAAACCACATTTTATACAACGGTATTTGATGAAACGGGAAGACCGGTAAGCCGAGGAACTTCTGTTGATGTATTTACACAAGATGTATTTTTTGGTATTAAGTATGACGGATGGTGGTATCATCCGTTGAATCAGCCAATAAAGTTCACATTGGCCGCAGTAAATAAAGATGGTAACGCAGTCAGTGCGACGGCAAAAGTTGAGATCATCAAAAAAGAATACAGAACACAACTCGCGGGCAGTGGCGGTTATTTCCGGTATGAATCGCAGATGAGTATAAAATCAATGGAAGTAAAACAAATCACGGTTGGCGCATCATCTGACTATATGTACGTTCCAAAAGAGCCCGGTGAATATGAATTAAGAGTCTCCATTCCGGGTGCCTCTTCCTATGTAATGCAGGATTTTTATAGCTATGGACGGTGGGGCTGGTCCGATCAGAATTCATTCGAAGTAAATAATGAAGGCAATATCGATATTGAGCTGGAGAAAAAATCTTACCTGGCTGGTGAATCTGTTTCCGCGCATTTCAGACCGCCATTCAGCGGAAGAATGTTAGTGACGATGGAGACAGACAAACTGATCAAATACCAATATGTAGATGTTGACCTGAACCAGAAGAACCGGACGGTAAGCGTAAAACTTCCGTTGACAGCCGAACATGTGCCCAATGTTTATATCACAGCAACGCTGATCAAGCCGCATGATATTTCTGATCTGCCGCTAACAGTTGCTCATGGATTTCAAAATGTGAAAGTAGAAGATAAAGCGAGGAAAATGCCGGTTAGCATTGCTGCTGCAAAAACCGTTCGGTCCAAAACAACACAAAAAGTAATGGTAAAAGCCGCACCGGGAAGTTATATCACACTCGCGGCAGTTGATAATGGGGTGCTGCAGGTAAGTGATTTCATAACACCGGATCCTTATGATTTCTTTTACCAGAAAAAAGCATTGCAGGTTGCCGCATTTGATCTTTACCCGTTGTTGTTACCTGAAGTAAGGGCCAGGTTCAGCAGCAGTGGTGGTGATGGCGAATCCGATATGGAAAAAAGAGTGAATCCCATGCCGGCAAAAAGAGTGAAAATCGTTTCTTACTGGAGCGGGATTAAAAAGGCAAATGGGAGTGGGGAAGCAGGCTTTGAATTTCCGGTTCCTCAGTTTAGTGGTGAAATAAGATTGATGGCAGTTGCTTATAAGAATCAAAGCTTCGGCAGCAGTGAAAATACAATGACGGTTGCCGACCCGATCGTTGTCAGTACTGCATTGCCCAGGTTTTTAAGCCCGGGGGATACGGTAACGGTGCCTGTCACGTTAAGCAATACGACCGCAAAAGCCGCTAATATTTCTTCAACTATTTCAGTGGAGGGGCCATTAAAAGTTGTGGGGGGAAATAGTCAATCAGTTTCAATAAATGGTAGCAGTGAGGGCCGGGCAGTTTTCAGGATCGCTGCTGACCCAGCGGTAGCAGTTGGAAAAATAAAGATTGCAGTAAATGGTCTGGGAGAAAAATTTTCTGATGAAACCGAGATCTCAATTCGTCCTGCTTCACCATTGCAAAAAGTTTCGGGCAGTGGTTCGATTGCCGGCGGTTCAGCACAAAAACTAAATATTGGGTTAAGTGATTTTATTCGATCAAGTATCTCCTATAAGCTGGTTGTTAGTCGCTCGCCTGCATTGGAATTAGGTGACCATCTTCGGTACCTCGTTGAATATCCTTATGGTTGCACCGAGCAAACTGTCTCGGCAGCATTTCCGCAATTATATTATGGAGATATGGCCGACCTGATGGGTTTGAATCAAAAAATGAAATCAAATGCCAACAGTAATATTCTTGAAGCCATTCGCAAAATAAAAATGAGACAAACGTATCGGGGTGGCATCATGCTCTGGGATAATGATGATACCGAACATTGGTGGTCAACGATATATGCGGCTCATTTCCTACTCGAAGCAAAGAAAGCAGGTTTCGATGTGGACAATAGTTTGATCGAAACCATGTTGGGTTATCTCAATACAAGATTAAGAACAAGAGAGACGATCACCTATTATTTCAATCGTGATCAAAACAAGATGATTGCACCAAAAGAAGTGTCGTATAGTTTATACGTGCTCGCATTGGCAGGTAAGAGCAATGTGGCCTCGATGAATTATTAC
>DASTIZ010000450.1:0-5321 GCA_035717045.1 Chitinophagaceae bacterium | reverse complement strand
TCGTTAAAAAGATTAGGCAACGTGATATTCGTTCCCTCAAATGGCGTACGATTATCTTTTATACCATTCAGATGAGAATGTTGCCCGGTCAGTACCGTAGCTCTAACCGGTGAACAGATGGAGTTACCAACAAAACAATTGGTGAATCGCATACCCTCCCTGGCAATTTTATCCAAATGGGGGGTGCTTATATATTTCTTATTGTAAACACTGATTGCATCTGCATCATGATCGTCACTCATGATATAAATGATATTAGGTTGCTGCGAATAAGTTGGTATTGACAACAAACAAAGGATAAGAACCCGGTAAAGCATGATAAATCGTTTGATTGAAGTTAAATATTATCCACAATCATAAATAATTCATTAAATAAATGAATCCGGATGATGTATTATATTAAGTTTATAATTAAGTTTACAGTGTTTAATCTATAAAGATTAACTAACGCCATTGAATTCTGCATGAGTGATGGATCGAAGCATACAAGTCTCCTGAAGGCTGAACCATATTTTGTCTGGGTAATAGCGCCGCAACTAGATACGGAAGATCCGAATCTCAAATACTACTACGACTTCGATGCCAATATAAAAGAATTTGAACAGGCATTTAGTGAATTAGGGCTCCCATGGAAATGGCAATATGTAACGATCAATGATTACAAGACCATCATTGATAAGATCGCCGCTTCAGCTAATGGTCATATACCCCTTGTATTCAACCTGTGCGATGGCGATGAGGTTAATGGAGCCCCCGGTATATCGGTTTTACGTTATCTCGAGGAGAAACAACTTATTTATACGGGATCACGGGAAAAATACTATCACGTTACTACATCCAAGATCACAATGAAACAGGCATTTGACGATGCCGGCGTACCGACTTCACCCTGGAAAGCGATCAATCATCCCAATGAGGATGTGAAAGGAGCTTGTGAGTGTATCGGCACACCTGTTATCGTAAAACCTGCAGTTTCGGGTGGCAGCATGGGGCTTGGCCTGAAAAATGTAGTAAGTTGCCATGATGATCTTAGAAAGGTTATTGATGAGCTATACCAGGGTTATCGGGGCTGGGATTTTACTTTCGGAGGATTGGTAGCAGAAAAATTTATTACAGGCCCTGAATTCACAACATTTGTTACCGGTTCCTATGATCAGCCCGATGAACTCAAAGTATATCAACCGGTAGAAAGAGTTTTCAATGATAAACTGCCCGATCACGAAAAGTTCCTTTCATTCGAAAGGCTTTGGGAGACTTATGAAAAGGAAAAACCGGTGGGTGAGCAGGAGTATGAAGACCTTTGGAACTATTTTAAACCCGATGTATCCTTAGAGCATGCGATCAGGCAACTAAGCATTGATGCCTATTGTGCCGTGTTTGGCACGGGTTATGGAAGAATTGATATTCGCATGGACAAGGCAACTGGTAAAATGTATGTGCTGGAAGTAAACGCACAATGCGGGTTAAGTGAAGATGAGAACTACACTTCGATAGGCGCTATGGTAAGATTGGGGAAGGACAGATTCAGCGACATGCTTGGGGCCATCATTGAAAATGCGCTTCAGACCAAACTCAAATGCATGAAAGCGGCAACTCTTATTAAAAGGTGATTCACATAAGAGACCGTTCCTATATTTTTTAACGAAAATAAATGTATGAAGCTCTGCGTACTTCAACCTGACTATTCTCATTCCAAAGTAGACTACCAGTATTATGATCCCGTCCGTAATCTTTCCTCCTTATGGCCTGAGGCTGAAATGGATCATGTACTGATCAGCAAGCTCACCACTTTTAAGCAATTAAAAGAGCTAAGGAAGAAAGGATATGATTGCTTTGTCAACCTATGCGAAGGTTACCCGGATTGGGAAACTCCCGGTTACGATATCTATTTCAATGCCGATATGCTGAATATCCCGGTAACCGGTCCAAGCACCAAGCTGTTTGATGTGCCCAAAAAGCTGATGAAGTATGTTGCCTATTGCGAGGGGGTAAGGATACCTGCTTATGCCATTATTGATACCCTGGATGAAATTGAAGCGGCAACGGAACATCTGAAATATCCATTGTTTGTGAAGCCGGCACATGCCGGGGACAGCTTAGGGGTCGATGAACATTCCCTGGTTCATAATATAGAAGAATTAAAAGCCAAATGTGCAGAGATCATCGATGAGTTTGGCCCGTTAATGATCGACGAATATATAGCAGGTCGTGAGTTCACCGTATTGGTTGCTGCCGACCCGGATGATCCAAAAGAATGCATTGCGTTCAGGCCCGTTGAGTACCGGTTTCCCGAAGGAAAGGAATTCAAAACCTATTCATTGAAAACTTCAGAGCTTCATCCTGACTGTAATTTTCCTTGTGAAGATCCTGAGTTAGATAAAAAATTACGTGAAGCAGCGAAGAAAATATTTCTAGGTTTTGGTGCTGTTGGTTACGGAAGGATGGATTTCCGGGTAAATGATAAAGGCGAAGTATTCTTCCTTGAAGTGAATTTTACCTGCTCGGTATTTTATACGGATGGTTATGAAGGTTCCGCTGATTTTATCTTAAAATTCGATGGCATAGGACAGGATGGCTTTTTGAAGCTGATCGTTAAAGAAGCCATGAATCGTCATCAACGCAAACAGAAATGCTATGATGTAAAAGGGAATTCCATTGCTGGTTTTGGTATCTATGCCAATCGTGACATGCAGCGCGGTTATGTGGTTTTTAATGGTGAAGAAATGGCGCAACGGCTCGTAACCCGCCGCCACGCCATGGAGAATTGGAATGAGAATGACCAGGAACATTTCCGTCGCTATGCTTACCCGATAAGCAAGGAAGTCTTTATTATCTGGGATAGCGATCCCACAGAATGGGCGCCTCAGAATCATAGCTGCGAGCCCAATTGTGCTTATGATGGCCTGAATGTAGTGGCCCTTCGCAAAGTCAAAAAAGGAGAAGAACTCACGCTGGATTATGCCCAGTTCCTCGACAAGAATATGGAACCATTCCATTGCAACTGCGGTTCGGCGAACTGCCGTGGACTCATTATGGGTATTCCCAACAATTCAGTCACTCACCGTGAATCGGTCCTTGTAAAGAACAAGAGAGAATTAAGGAACCGCTCAAATCTCAATTCAAACGGGTTACAGCGTCGCTCAAGATAAAATAGGTTTTATTTTAGCTGCATGAAAACCGTTCGGTTGATCATCAAAGGAAAGGTGCAGGGTGTTTTTTACAGGGCTACGGCAAAAGACGTGGCCGATCTTATTGGTGTTAAGGGTTGGGTAAAAAATCTTCCAAACGATGATGTCGAAATAATGGCCACTGCTGCTGAAGATGTTTTGCAAAAATTTATTGCCTGGTGCAAAGAGGGACCTCCAAAAGCAAGGGTGGACGATGTAGCCGTTGAAGAATTAAGTCCTGAAGAGTTTAAAGGGTTTAAAATTATGCGTTAGGTATATTTCTGCTGGTCGACCTGGAAACCAAATATCGGTAGCATTTCAGTTTTAAAAATAACAATGCTGCCATCGATACGTGCTGGTGATTTTCAGTTTTTGTCCCTGAGTCCAAATATAAAAGTTCAAGTGAAGTTGGATAGCTCCGCAGGAGCACCCAGTTTATAGAAATGTTTTAATCTTGATAGGAAGCTCCGGAGGAGCTGCATGCCAAAGTCGACTCCTACGGAGTCAATGTCTTTCACGATAGTTTTCTATAAACAGGTTATTCATATGGGATAAAACACAGAACAGCACCTGAAATAGAAAATCCAATAAAACGGCAACCCGCCCGTCACTAATAAATATTGCAATAACTGTGTTCCAGAATCAAGTATCTTGATTCAAATTTCCAGTTATGCGGCTTATTTTCTTCTTTCTATCAATGATTGTTTCATTGATTACAACTTCTCAAAACTTAAGATCCGGTGGTGTATTAAAACCTGAACAGGCCAACATGGACATCAGGCATTATACGGTTGCACTTGATGTAGATCCAACACAAAAATCAATTAATGGTTATGCGGAAATAGATCTAATTCTTTCAAAACCTTCCGATGTTTTACTTTTCGATTTCTGGCACGGCCTTACTGTCAAAGAGATTTTGGTAAATGGTAAAAAACAAAATTTTACTCATGGTAAAGATGATCTCATTAAAGTAAACTCAGCTCAACAAGCGGGGAAGGTAAAAGTGAAGATCGCCTATGGAGGTAAACCAGGTGTTGCTGAAAGAGCGCCATGGACGGGGGGATTTCAATGGGAAAAAGACTTAAAAGGAAATCCATGGATATCGATCACCTGCCAGGGTGAAGGAGCAAAGATCTATTTTCCCTGCAAAGATCATCCAAGTGATGAACCCAATGAAGGCGCCGATATGATCATTACTGTTCCAAAGGGATTGGTAGTGACCGGACCGGGCCTTTTACAAAAAGTTACAACCAGGGGTAATAAATCAACTTATCACTGGAAAACAAATTATACGATCAGTAATTATTGTATTCTTTTCAATGCCGGGAAATACAAGCTGGCAAAGAGAATGTACACAACTGTTAATGGGAACAAAGTACCTATGGAATATTATGTGCTGGAAGAAAATTATGATAACGCTGAAAAGCTGCTTGATCTGTTTGAGCAGTCAGCAAAAATCCTGGAAAAGTATTTCGGCGAATATCCGTGGGTAAAAGAAGCTATACGGATCACGGAAACTCCTCATCTTGGGATGGAACATCAAACAAACATTGCATATGGGAATAAATACCGTTATGAGAAATTGGGAAATAGCGATTTTGACTGGCTGCTTCATCATGAATTTGGACATGAATGGTGGGCTAATAAAGTGACCAATCGTGACTGGGCGCATATGTGGATCCAGGAAGGCATATGCAGTTTTGGTGATGAAATGGCAACAAGAGAACTAGCCGGCGAAGAGGCTTATTTAAAAGCAATGCAACAAACGGCTAGAAGCACAGCGAACAGGTTTCCCATTGTAAGAGGAGAGCAGGTAGATTCAGACAGTGCATACCACGGAGATATTTATGGTAAAGGAGCTTTCTTTATGCATACGCTTCGTTACATGATGGGTGATGATAAATTTTTTCCAACAATAAGAACACTCGCTACCGATCCTCAATACACTTATGATAATACAGTTATAACAGCAGATGTAGAAAAACTGTTTAGCGGTGCTTATGGCAAAAGCCTTCAGCCTTTATTTCATTTATTTCTTTATACAACAGATAAATTAGAAGTGCATGTAAGACAAACAAAAGAGAATGAATACCTGGTTAAGCTTCTGAATCTTGATATGCAGATCCCCATAGATGTTCAAACTGATGCAGGCAT
>DASTIZ010000449.1:0-5513 GCA_035717045.1 Chitinophagaceae bacterium | reverse complement strand
TTTTGTCATTTTTACAAAGAGATTTGTTCCGGGCCCCGTTATCGAATGCCATCTTTTTACAGCCAGCCTGTGAAGCGTTTCTTTATATTTATTATGATCTATTTCCCCCAACGCTGCAGCAATGCAATATTCGCTGATGCGTCTTTGTTTCATCTCAGCTTTGATCTTCACTTTTCCCCATTGCTTGATCCTGAATTTGCCCCCGGCAAAAGACTTTGCATAGCGTTCTTCATCCAGGCATCCTTCTTCGATCAATTTTGAAGTGATCTCTTCCACATCTTCTTTTTTTATCCCAAATGAATAGGCTTTTGTTTTTACTTCGGCATGGCAGCGATCCTGGTATGCACAATAGTGCCTTAGCTTCTGGTATACCTGTTCCCGGGTTAATGTTTTTTTGGGGATCATCTCGGGTCAAAATTAAGTTCAAGTCTGAGCCTTTGGCCAATATCCACAAGGTTTTTACAATTCTTGTCTATAATCCAAAAATCATTAGCTTCGCCTCAAACCAATTGCAAGATGAAGTTTATTGTTTCCTCTTCGGCATTATTGAAACAACTGCAGCATATCTCCGGCGTTATCAATGCAAATACTGTACTACCCATCCTCGAAGATTTCCTGTTTGAAGTAGAAAAGAATAAACTGAGTGTTGTAGCCACCGACCTGGAAACCGTGATGCGCATTCAAATGGAAATTGAATCGAAAGAAAGCGGCAGGGTTTGTATTCCCGCCAAAATCCTTTTGGATAGCTTAAAGAATATTCCTGACCAGCCGCTGACGTTTACCATCGATAAAAATTTTGGAATTGAAATTACCAGTGATAATGGCAAGTATAAGGTAATGGGAGAGAACCCTGACAACTTTCCCAAGGAACCCGCAGCAGATGATACGACATCATTCAAGGCAACTTCTTCAGCGTTGGTTACGGCTATCAACAAAACCTTGTTTGCTGTGAGTAATGATGATCTTCGCCCGGCAATGACAGGTGTTTATTTTGAATTGGATAAGAAAGGAATGCAATGCGTCGCAACCGATGCTCATCGTTTGGTGAAATACAGAAGAACCGATATTTCCTGTCCCCGGGGCGATAGCTTTATTGTTCCCAAAAAACCCCTGACCCTTTTAAAATCAGCCTTGCCTGGTGCTGACGAGGAGATCTCGATCAGTTATAACAGCAATCATTTCTTTGTTAAGCATGGCACCACCCAAATGAGCTGCCGGCTTATTGACGCCCGTTTCCCGGATTATAAAGTAGTTATTCCTACCGATAACCCTTATAAGCTTGTGGTAAACAAAAATGATTTCCAGGGAGCCCTGCGCCGGGTTGTAATATTCAGTAACAAGAGCACGAACCAGGTTGTGCTTGCGATTGCTGGTAGCGAGCTCGAATTGACTGCACAGGATGTCGATTTTAGTTTTGAGGGAGATGAGAGAATGAAATGCCGCTATGACGGGGAAGACCTGACTATTGCCTTCAATGCAAAATTTTTGATTGAAATGCTCAGCGCTGCCGACAGCGATGAAATAAAAATGGAACTTTCAACCCCGACTAAGGCCGGGATCATAAAGCCGACGGAACAGGAAGACGACGAAGAATTGATGATGCTGGTGATGCCGCTGATGTTGAATCAATAATCTAAAACTTGCATTACCGGCTTTCTCGCATATCTCTCATTAAAAGAGAGATTTTTTATTTTTTGACATGAAACTTATTGTTGTAAAAGAATTTGATGATTACATCTCTGCTTATGTTGTGATGGGGCGGTTAAAAGAAGAAGACATCATTTGCCACCTGCAGGATGAACATACCATTACTACAGCTCCTTTTCTCTCGCCGATATTCGGGGGAATCAAATTGATGGTACCGGAGGCACAGGCACAAAGAGCAAAGGATCTTTTAACAAAGTGGCAGAACGAACAGGCTTCCTGATATACTTTTTCCTTCGTACCTTTTGCCTAATATTTTATCCTTATGTGGGATTCCCTATTGGAATATTTCAATACCCTTGAACAACGACCAATCGAGCGGCTTGCTTTTATTGTGGGAAGTTTGCTGATCCTCTGGATGATCGAAGGCGCGATCCCTTTATTACCTCTTCGTTATAAAAAAAATAAAACCCGCCATGCCGCTGTCAATTTTTTCTTTACTGCAATCCATATTGTAATTCACACAGGCTTTGGCGTGTTGATCGTTTTGCTTTCCGACTGGGCGAGAGAAAATCAATTTGGCTTAGTGTATTGGTTTAATGCTTCTGTGGTTGCCACCATCATCATTTCGGCACTGATGCTTGATTTTTTCGGTGCCTGGCTCTCACATGTTATTGAACACAAAGTGCCGCTGTTCTGGCGAATGCATATTATACATCATACCGATAATAACGTTGATGTTACCAGTGGTTTGAGGCATCATCCACTCGAAAGTGTCTGGCGTGGATTATTTTTCCTGGTTGCGATTTTTATCAGCGGCGCACCGATGTATGGTGTAATGATCTACCAAACACTCCTGACTGTTTTCACCGGCGTTACCCATGCAAATATATCTTTGCCAAAATGGCTTGATAAAGGCATGAGCTATATTTTAGTTTCGCCCAATATGCACAAGGTTCATCATCATTGGAAACAACCATTTACGGATAGTAACTATGGCGGAGTATTCTCCATCTGGGACAGGTTATTCGGCACTTTTAGGATTCTTGAGCCTAAAGATATTCGTTATGGCCTTGATCGCTATTATCCAAATGAAAAGGATGAGGATCTGGTGGCGTTATTGAAAAAGCCATTTCAAAAGTTAAATATGTAACAATCACTTTTCACCGGTACGGAACAGCAATTCAAACCTGATGCGCAGAATTAGTTTTCTCTTTCTTTTGTTTTCTTACACCGTTTTTTCACAGGATAATTTATATAAAGAAAAATTCCGTCCTCAATTTCATTTTACTCCGCCGCTTCACTGGATCAATGATCCAAATGGCCTTGTTTATCATAAAGGCACATACCATTTATTCTACCAGCATAATCCAATGGGCATCCGCTGGGGGCACATGAGCTGGGGCCATGCTACCAGCAAAGATCTTGTTCATTGGAAACATCTGCCGGTTGCCATCGCTGAAGAGAAAGACACAATGATCTTTTCCGGTACTTGCATTGCCGATTTCAATAATTCGAGTGGTTTTGGTAAGAACGGGCAAACACCATTAGTGGCAATTTACACAGGCCATATCGAGGGGATTAATCAATCCCAACATGTCGCCTACAGCCTAGACGAAGGAGTTACCTGGAAAAAACATGAGGAAAATCCTGTGCTTGATCTCCACAAAAAAGATTTTCGTGATCCAAAGATTTTCTGGCATGATGAAAAGAAATACTGGGTAATGTTGGTAATGTTGCCAATTGAACACCTTGTACAATTTTATTCCTCTTCCAATCTTAAAGATTGGAAGCATTTAAGTGATTTTGGGCCCGCGGGTGATACAAGCGGTATATGGGAATGTCCCGATCTTACGCGGATTCCGGTTGAAGGTGAACCCGGAAAAAAGAAATGGTTGTTGCAAATGTCGGTAGGTGCTTCCATGCAATATTTTATTGGTGGGTTTGATGGTACCAGGTTTATTAACGAATCTACGCTTAATAAAATTTTCCGTCCTGACTACGGCCCCGATTATTATGCGGCGATCGCATATAACCAGTTGCCGGATTCAATTGGGCCAACGGTCATTGGTTGGGTGAATAACTGGAGCTATGCCAATGACATTCCCACCATGCCATGGAGAGGAATGATGTCATTACCAAGAACATTAAGTGTAAAAAAGATAGATGGTGATTGGCTATTGTTTCAGCGGCCGGTCGAAAGTTTAAAATCACTTCGTTCGGATCCCATTGTTTCGATAAGTAATGCCGAAATAGGAAAGTCAAAAACGCTCCCTATTACATCCCAGCAATTTGAAATAAATGCGATTCTTGAACCCAGCGCCAGTTCGACATGCGGAATTAAACTCGCAGTAGGAGGTGCTCACGAATTTGAGATCGGCTACAATGCGACAACACAAACGCTTTACATGGACAGAAGTAAGGCGGGAAATATTGATTTTAGCCCGGAATTTAAAAAAAGATTCCGGTCCGAAACAAAGCTCCTCTTAAATAATCGGCGATTGCAACTAACTGTCTTCTTTGATCACAGTATTGTTGAACTTTTTGCAAATGATGGCCGGACAGTTATGACCATGCAATTATTTCCCGGGCAGCAAGTCAGTGGTGTAGAATTATTCAGCAATGGCGGGAAAACCCTGATAGAGAGCCTTACCATCCGGAATTTAAGATCATGCTGGTAATAGTTTAGTTTTATATTTAATGGTGTAAAACAATGTCCCAAAAAAAATTTATTGCTGTAATTCCCGCCCGCTATGCAGCCACACGTTTCCCCGGAAAGCTAATGCAGAAGCTCGGAAATAAACCCGTTATTCGTCACGTATATGATAATACTGCAGCAACCGGTTTATTTAATGATACCATTGTAGTAACCGACAGCAATATTATTTATGATGAAATAAGCGATAGCGGCGGCAGAGCGATCATGAGTAAAAGATCCCATGAAAGCGGCAGTGACCGGATCGCCGAAGCGATCGAAGACATGCCTGTTGATGTGATAGTAAATGTGCAAGGTGATGAACCCTTTATCACAAAAGAACCACTTGAAAAATTGGTTCTCCTCTTTAATGATCCTGGCGTTCAGGTGGCCTCGCTAATGAGAAAGATCACGATGGAGGAGGCAGCAAATCCCAATAATGTAAAGGTTGTTGTTGACAAAAATGATGATGCTCTTTATTTCAGCAGGAGCACTATTCCTTTTCAAAGAGACAATGAAATAGCCGCGGAATATTTCTTACACGTCGGTGTTTACGCCTATAGGAAAGAAACATTGATGAATTTTACAAAATGGCCGCAATCGGTGCTGGAAAAAACGGAAAAGCTTGAACAGCTTCGTTACCTGGAAAACGGGGTAAAGATAAAAATGGCTCAAACGGAATATATTAATATTGCTATTGATATACCAGGCGATCTTGAAAAAGCAAAGCGCTATCTCACCTAACTCTTTTTAAGCTCGTTCACAATATTCTCTTCCTTCTTTTGTATTTCTAATCGCTTTCGTTGATCGGCGTCGTTATCTCCAGTTGATAATTTTTTTATTATTGACACTTCTTCTTTTCGTGCATGTAACAATTGTTCCAGAAGGTCGACTTTCTTTTTTGCTTTTTCCGATACCTGGTAGCTTCTCATTGCTTTGACTATAGCTTCCGCCTTGTTGAATTCTTCATTGACTTTATGTTCGTTCTTCCCGATCCACTCAGCATATGTTTTGGAATCATCATTAAATAGGCTTACTATCCTCCCATCCGTTTCCGCAAATTCATTATACTTTTTAAGGAATTCTTCTCCATCGGCAAAGCGGGTTTCTTTTAAAAAGCTTAATTCTGCCTGCCGTTTTTCCGGGCTCACGATATCTCCCCGACTATTCAAAA
>DASTIZ010000448.1:0-16123 GCA_035717045.1 Chitinophagaceae bacterium | reverse complement strand
ATAATATGATCGCAGATCTCTTCTACCTGTTCCATCCTGTGGGTGCTGAAAATGATCGTAGATCCCCGTTGTGCCATTTTGTAGATCTCATCTTTGATAAGATTGGTGTTCACCGGGTCCAGGCCGCTAAAGGGTTCGTCGAGGATAATAAGCTTTGGTTCATGCAACACCGTTGTCACAAACTGCAATTTTTGGCTCATGCCTTTTGACAGGTCCTCAACTTTTTTTAACCACCAGCTCTGCATTTCAAATTTGATAAACCATTCCTTTATTTTTGTCATTGCATCGTGCCTGGTTAATCCTTTTAACTGAGCCAGGTACACAGCCTGCTCGCCAATTTTCATTTTTTTATAGAGTCCTCTCTCTTCAGGCATGTATCCAATATTCACCACATCATTTACCGGGTCAAATTTTTTTCCGTCAAATATGATGTTCCCTTCATCGGGATAAAAAATCCCGGTGATCATTCTTATCAACGTGGTTTTGCCGGCGCCATTAGGACCAAGCAAACCGAAAATGCTTCCTTTCGTTACATTGAAGCTTACGTCGTCAACAGCCTTTTGCGTCGCAAAATATTTTTTCAGGTTTTGAACTTCCAATAAAGGCATATTTGCAGATTTCAGTTGCCAAAATTAGGTTGTCGCGCAGCTATTCGGTAAAATAAATGATCGGTATATCAAGATAATCATTAAACCCGGGTTGAAAACTGGTTTTGAATAATGGACAAGGCAACTTTTTCTCCGTCCATTGCCGCGCTTACAATGCCTCCGGCATAACCTGCGCCCTCACCACAGGGAAACAGATTTTTAATTTGGGGATGATGAAAGGTTTCGGGATTTCGGGGAATTCGAACGGGTGAGGAAGTTCTTGATTCAGTTGCAACAATGACTGCTTCGTTAGTATAATAGCCCTTCATTTTTTTCCCGAACTCTCTAAACGCGGCCTGTAATCTTTCATGGATAAAATCCGGCAGGACATCACTTAGGGAAGCAGAACGAATACCTGGCAAATACGAACAATCCGGCAGGGACGAACTTGTTTTATTCTCACAAAAATCAATCAATCGTTGTGCCGGTGCTACGAATTTTCCGCCTCCTGCAGCGAATGCTTTTTGCTCCACATCCTGTTGAAAATATACTCCCGCCAGCGGACCGTTTTGCCTATAAGCGGTCATGTCTTTTTCATCAACTGACACTACAATACCGCTGTTAGCAAATGGATTGTTTCTTTTTGACGGTGACCAGCCATTTACAACAAGTTCATTCGGACTGGTTGAAGCAGGTGCAATGATACCGCCGGGACACATGCAAAAGGAAAAAACCCCTTTTCCATTCACCTGTTGCACAAGACTGTAAGATGACGGTGGAAGTAATTCATCCCGGACCACACAATGATATTGCACCGAATCTATCAATGATTGGGGATGCTCAACACGTACACCGAGCGCAAAAGGTTTGAATTCTATCACGATTTTCTTTTCATAAAGCACTGAGAAAATGTCCCTGGCAGAGTGACCGGTAGCGAGAATTATGGAGCCTGCTTTAACAATGTCACCATCAGCGGTAATAAGCTTGGTAATAAGGCTATTTTCAATCGTAAGGTCAGCTACTTTCTTCTCAAATAAAAACACTCCGCCGCTATCGACGATCTGTTTCCTGATAGAAGTAATTATGTATGGTAATTTATTTGTACCGATATGCGGATGCGCTTCATACAGGATGTTTTCATCAGCGCCAAATTGAACCAGCAGGTTTAAGATGCGATTTACATCGCCACGTTTTGTACTCCTGGTGTATAATTTTCCGTCACTGTAAGTGCCGGCACCGCCTTCTCCGAAACAATAATTGCTATCGGGATTGATGATGCCTTCTTTATTTAAGATAGCCAGGTCTCTCCGCCGTGCCCGCACATCTTTGCCTCGTTCAAGAAGTATGGGCTTGATACCTTTTTCAATTAATTGTAATGCCGCAAATAACCCGGCCGGTCCTGCTCCAATGATAATGACCTCGCGGCTGGCTTTTGAAACATCGCTAAAATGAATTTTTTTGATTTGTCTTGGAAGATAAGGTTCCCCGATATATGCTTCGACTGAAAGAGTAATGAAAACCTGGCGACTACGCGCATCAACAGATCGTTTTAATATGGTATGCCCGGTAACTGAATTCAGCGGGGCCCCCGCTTCGGCGGCGATTAGTTCATTAATAAAGCTGGTGTCTGCCGCTTCTGAGGGTTTGATACGAAGGGATATTATCTTTTTCATCTACTGGCCGGGTATTTATACCGGAACAAACACAAAGATGAAAGTTTTTGACAAAGAAATAGCTGCCATTTATGACAGCTATTGCTAATACTGAGATAACCGATATTTTAATTAGAAAGTTTCAATTCACTTCTGCGGTTCAATGATCTTCCCTGTGCTGATCCGTTGGATGCAACAGGTTTTTCTTCGCCATAACCTGCTGCCGATAACCTGCTTGGATCAATCCCTTTCTTAACAAGATAGTTCATAACGGCCGATGACCTGTTATCACTTAACCGTTGATTGGACTCATTGGTGCCGACATTATCAGTATGACTTTCGATCGTTAATTTATAAGATGGATTGTCCTTTAGTATCTGAACCAATTCATCCAGCGGAGCCAGTGATCTTCTTTGGAGCTTAGCGCTGCCAAAATCAAAGTATATGCTCTTGGCGATCTCGGCTGCTTTCTCCAAAAGTTCTTCTTTTATTTCTGGGCAACCCTGGTTGGATGCCGGGCCGGGCTCATCAGGACACCGATCAGTATCATCAGGTACACCATCATTATCGCGATCCGTGATTGGACATCCGTCATTTTTTGTTGATCCGGGTTCATCAGGACAACGGTCCTTGTTATCGGTAACGCCATCTTTATCCCGATCCGGATACGGACAACCATCAAGTTCAGGATACCCTGCCATTTCAGGACATTTGTCTTTATCGTCAAATATGCCATCATTATCGGTATCGGGCACAGGACATCCTTCGTACTTAGCCACTCCGGGAACGGTCGGACATTTGTCCCGGCTATCGAAAATTCCATCACCATCAGTGTCTTTATCAACAGGTGGAGCCACTATGACAACCTCGGGTTCTGACCATGGTTTTGCCTTGCTGAATTTCAAACCTATTGTAAGCTGGAAACCACGATTATTCATGGAGACTTCAGGGGCTCTGGTATAAACTTTCTTGAAGCCATGCATATACCGGCCACTCAATACTATGTTATTCCAGGGCCACCATTCCACTCCCCCGGTTGCCAACGCATCAAACTCTTCTGCTTGTTTTGTTACGTCAAATAATCCCAGCTCATTTTTCTCCCGGGCGTATATGAGTGCATCAATCTGCGGACCGGCAAAAACGCCCAATTTTTTGCTGATCTTGTATTTTAATAAAAGTGGAACTGAAAAATAATTAAGACGCAGGAATTGCTTTTCATTATACTCATTCAGAATGTCGCCTCCCATGGATGAATATAGGAATTCTGGCTGCCATGAAATGGGAGAGTTCCCAAAAGGAAAATTTACAAAGGCCCCGGCCACAAAACCCCTGCGGAAATTTGATTCCAGTATTCCCGGGATCTTTCCATTCAATTTCATACGAGAAAAATTCAAACCGGTTTTAATGCCAAGTGAAACCTTTTGTTTTTCAGGGGCTGGAGTTTGCGCAGGGGATAAAGTAATGACGAATACTGTTATAAACAATAGTACAATTTTTCTCATAGCAGTGTGTTGATTGGGTGCCCCCAAAGTAAGGATAAATTCCAATCAAATCAAGAAAGTTTTTCTCATGTCAAAGGCCATTTGCGACAATTTTCTTTTTAAAAAAATTTCTTGGTCTTTGTCTTTAGTTGAAGATAAAAGTATCTAACTTGGGTTGTTCCATTGTTATGAGAAAATCTGCTTTTTACCCCTTATTAGTAGCTGTTCTATTTGCAGTATCCTGCAATACTACTTATAAAGCAGAGAGTGTACACTATAGCAATTACCGCGTACAGCAATCGACTTCTTCAAATGCAGTTACCGCTATCATGAAACCATATGCAGATACAATAAATAAGTTAATGAATGTGGTAATTGGGTATAACGAATCCCGGCTTGAAAAAAAGAAGCCAGGTAATACATTGGGTTATTTTATTGCTGATGCGTATTTGGAAATGGCAAGACAAAAAATCGATCCGGATATTGATGCGGCATTTATGAATTCAGGTGGAATTCGTTTGCCCGATCTTCCCGCCGGTGCCATTACGCAAGGAAAACTGTTTGAATTAATGCCTTTTGATAACCTGATGGTCATTTTGAAAATAAAAGGAAGCTTGCTGAATCAATATTTGGATACGCTGGCTGCCACCGAGGGGCTGATAGAATCGGGGATTACCATGCAAGTTGGTAATAGAACCACTCAACAGATCCTGATCGCAGGAAAACCGCTTGATCCGGATGCTGATTATACAATTGTTCATTCCGATTACGTAGTGATCAATACAAATCTTTTGAAAAATATTGCCCGTAAAACGACCAGTTACCTGCTTCGGGATGCCATTATTGATTATGTAAAGTATTATAACAGCCAGGGTAAAAAAATAAAGGTCTTGAATACAGACCGGGTCTTTTATGTTAACTAGGAAAGAATTTTTATATAATAACCTGTGGACTGCTGGCGGCTTAATTGCCGGCAACTCGTTGATTAAAGAATTAATAGCGGAAGAAAAAAGATATAAACTAACGGTTTTACATACAAACGATGTTCACAGCCGACTTGATCCTTTTCCCATGGATGGAGGGATTAACCAGGGACTGGGTGGCGTTGCGGCCAGGGCTGACATAATCGAAAAAATACGAAGAGAGGAAGAACATGTGTTATTATTAGATGCCGGTGATATATTCCAGGGTACGGCCTACTTTAATTTTTATAAAGGGAAGCCCGAAATAAAAGTAATGAGCCTGATGAAATATGATGCCACTGCAATTGGCAATCATGATTTTGACGCAGGGCTTGAAAATCTTGCAACTCAATTGTCAGATAATGCAACTTTTCCAATGCTTGTTGCAAACTATGATTTCAGTGGAACCCCGATGGAGTATAAGTATCAGCCCTATAAACTATTCAAGAAAGGCGGATTACGAATTGGGGTGTTTGGATTAGGTATTGAAATGGAGGGATTGGTTTCTGAAACACTTTCTGCAGGTACAAAATATCTTGACCCCGTGGTCAAGGGAAACGAACTGGCTTATTCACTGAGAAAAGAAAAGAATTGTGATCTTGTGATATGCCTCTCCCATCTTGGCAATGCCTATTCTGATAATAAAGTAAGTGATAAACGATTAGCTACAGAATCAGAAAATATTGATTTGATTATTGGCGGGCACACTCATACATTTTTGCAGGCGCCGGTCGTCTATAAGAATAAAAAAGGCGAAGATGTATTGGTAAACCAGGTAGGCTGGGCAGGAATAAATCTTGGACGGTTGGACTTCGATTTTACAAAATTTTCGAACAAAAAATTATCGAACGCAAGTTCGATAAGAGTTACAAAAAAAACAGACGAATAAAAATTTTTTATTAGGAAAGATTTTTAGATATTCGTCCTCCTGTGAAAAATTTTGTTGATGTGTTGGAATAGCTGCGGCGAAAATATAAAGAAGATTCTTAACTCGACATAAATTGCTTACTAACTGATGGAGAAGAATGCTGAAAAAGTTTGGACCAGTTGTTTAAAGATCATCAAAGACATTGTTGAATGGCAGCACTTCAAAACCTGGTTTGAGCCCATCAAACCGATCTCAATAAAAAATAATATTCTGGTTATACAGGTTCCCAGCCAATTTTTTTTCGAATATCTCGAAGAACATTATGTAAATTTATTGGCAAAGACTTTAAAACGTGAATTAGGAAAGGAAGCCCGCCTTGAGTATCGCATCATGGTAGACAGTGGTAATAAGAACAAACAACCATTAACTATGGATGTGCCGGGTCAGGGTTATAAAAGTTATCCCAACAACGAAATGGATTTTCCTCTCATCATAAACAATCCCGTCAAAAATCCCTTTGTCATTCCGGGATTGAAGAAGATGCAAATAGATCCCCAACTGAATCCTGTTTATTTATTTGATTCGTTTATTGAGGGCGATTGCAATCGCGTGGCGCGTCGTGCGGGAAAAACCGTTGCAGAAAAACCAGGCGCCAATTCATTTAACCCGCTTGTTATTTATGGCGGTGTGGGGCTGGGTAAAACACATTTGGCCCAGGCGATAGGAAATGATGTAAAAAGAAGTCACCCCAATAAGGTAGTTCTGTATGTGAGCTCAGAAAAGTTCATCAACCAGTTTATGGATCATAGTCGCAATAATGCGATCAACGATTTTATCCATTTCTATCAGCTTATTGATATATTAATTATAGACGATGTGCAATTCTTTGCCAAAGCGGAGAAAAGCCAGGATGCTTTGTTCGCGATATTCAATCATCTTCACCAGTCGGGTAAGCAGTTGGTGCTCACCAGCGACAAACCGCCAAAAGATCTTGAGGGAGTCCAGGAAAGATTATTGAGCCGCTTCCGCTGGGGTTTAAGTGCCGACCTCCAGGTGCCGGATTATGAAACACGAATCGAGATATTGGAAAGGAAGATGAAACATGATGGGCTGGAAATGCCAAAAGAAGTGGTGAAGTATATAGCATATAATATCAGTAATAATGTAAGAGAGCTTGAAGGGGCTTTGATCTCATTGCTGGCACAATCTTCGCTTAACAGGAGAGAGATCGATCTTGATCTTGCCAAGAAAGTGCTAAGAAATTTTGTCAAATCATCGAGCAAAGAAATAACGATCGAAACCATTCAGAAAATGGTTTGCGATTATTTCGATGTGCCATACGATAAGCTTTTGCAAAAAACCCGTAAAAGGGAGATTGTCCAGGCAAGACAAATTACTATGTACCTGGCCAAAGCTTTTACCAAAAATTCTTTAAAAACAATTGGGGAGCATTTTGGTGGCCGTGATCATACTACTGTGATTCATTCCTGTCAAACAGTTAAAGATCTTATGGATACCGATGGGGTATTCAGGGAAAATGTGTTAGAACTCCAGCAAAAAGTGCAATTAGCTGCGATGTAGTTTAATAAAAATCAAATCATAAATTCCAAATTCCAGGGTTGATGACGTCTCGGAGTTTGGAGTTTGTTTTTTGGGATTTGCCGGCATGAATGCTTATTTTTGCAACCCCTTTAAAAAAGGGTATCGGGAAGCATGGCAGGGAGTTAGCACATCCCGGTTGAGATCGGGCGGGTCGGAGTTGAATGAGTGAAAAGTTAATCGGCATAATTAATTAATCGGGAAGTAGCGCAGGCCGGTAGCGCACCTGGTTTGGGACCAGGGGGTCGCAGGTTCGAATCCTGTCTTCCCGACAAATGCATGTGACCGACGAATGCATGTGGGTCGGTCCCGGTTAGATCGGGATCTTCCCGACCAACGCAATTGGGTCGCCCCGATTTTCATCGGGGCGTTCCTGACTAATATTACAAGTTCAGTCATTTTCAAGGTGAGGTGGATGAGTGGCTGAAATCAACGGTTTGCTAAACCGTCGTACGACCTTAAAGTTGTACCGAGGGTTCGAATCCCTCCCTCACCGCTCTCACCCTCCCTAGCTTCAGCGAGGGAGGGTTTTTCATTTATATACTACATCCACGCACGAATGGCAGATGCAATATTTTTGCAGATTATTCAAAGCCTGTCAATATTAGCAAGTAATGGAGCTCTTGGAAATCAATAAATGCTTTCAAAAACTTAGATCTTACTGTGAAGAACAACAATATAAGGGATGGGATCCTTATGATGGATTAAATAGCCGGGTATTTAAGTCGCTCCCCATAATCAGGAACAACAGGATATGCAGACTTGTATGGATACAATTTTTCAAAAAGAGCCCCATAAACTTCAGGCCGCTTGCCGGTATCCCCAAAGAATTTAATTCTAAGGGTCTTGGATTATTTCTTTCTGGTTATTGCAACCTCTACAGAATGAAACAAGACAAGTCAATCTTAGATAGGATCTATTTCCTGGCAGAAAAGATCATGGAGTTACAGAACAGGAACTACTCAGGAAGCTGCTGGGGGTATAATTTTGACTGGCAGGCCAGGGCTTTCTATCAACCAGCACATACGCCTACTGTAGTAGCCACATCTTTTGTCGCTGATTCATTATTTAATGCGTATGAAATTACAAACGAACAGAAAATACTTGAGACTGCTCTATCAGCGGCTGATTTTGTCCTGCAAGACCTGAACAGGACCTATGATGATAAAGGGAATTTCAGCTTCTCCTACTCTCCGCTGGATGACACGCAGGTATTTAATGCTTCATTGCTTGGCGTAAGATTATTAATCAAAGCATACATGTACAATAGGAATGAGCTTTACAGGTCGGAAGCCCGGAAAGCGGTTGCTTTTGTTTGTGACCGGCAGGAGGAAAACGGCGCCTGGGTGTATGGTACACTCCCTTTTCATCAGTGGGTAGATAATTTTCATACCGGGTTTGATCTCGAATGTATCAATGAGTACCAGGGGTGCACAGGTGATAAGACATTCGATGGACACTTAAAAAAAGGCCTTAAATTTTATCTGGAAAGCTTTTTCTTACCGGATGGAACAAGTAAATATTATCACAATAAGAAGTATCCAATCGATATCCATTCGCCAGCCCAGTTGATAGTTGTATTGAGCAAATTGGGCCTGTTCCGGGATAACGAGCCCCTCGCCACAAACGTGCTAACCTGGACACTTCAAAATATGCAGGACCAAAAGGGGTATTTTTATTACCAAAAAAAGAAAGTGCTTTCATCTCACATTCCATATATGCGCTGGGCCCAGGCATGGATGTTCTATGCAATGAGTTTTTATTTGAAGGAAAGGGAAATTAAATGACCACAGAACGGATACATATATTGGGAACCCCGATCGATAATCTTACCATGGAAGAGACCCTGGATATCGTCGACCAGGCAATTAAAAACCACGGACATATTCATCATACGGTGGTAAACGCCGGGAAGATTGTTTCGATGCATGAAAACGCCGAGCTGAAAGAAAGTGTTACCGAAGCCGATTTGATTAATGTCGATGGACAGGCGGTCGTATGGGTATCCCGGTTGTTCAATACGCCTTTAAAGGAAAGAGTGGCAGGAATAGACCTTATGGAAAGACTTGTTGAATTAGCCTATCGAAAAAAATACCGCCTTTTCTTTTTTGGAGCAAAAGAAGAAGTTGTCAGTAAACTCGTAGATATGTATGCTAAAAAATATTCTAAAGAAATAATAGCCGGTTACAAGAATGGTTATTTTAGAAAGGAGGATGAACGAGAAATAGCCGAACAGATCGCCGGAAGCAATCCTAATATCTTATTTGTTGCAATTTCTTCGCCGGTAAAAGAAAATTTCTTGTATCAAAACAAAGATCTTCTTAGCAATGTGAATTTGATCATGGGGGTCGGTGGCAGCTTTGACGTGATAGCCGGGTATGTAAAAAGAGCCCCTGCCTGGATGCAAAAGATGGGGCTGGAATGGCTCTTCAGGGTATACCAGGAGCCACGCAGGATGTTAAAAAGGTATGTGGTGGGCAATTCCAAGTTTCTGTTCCTGACCATTAAATATTTTTTTAGACGCAAATAACTCCGGCACTATTTAACTTGCTGGGGTAGTCCTGTATAAAGGCTGTCCAGTATCTTAAATGTTGCCTTGTTAGTGAGATATAGCGAGCCGAAATCTATCGGCATTACCGTGCCTGCTGAAAGGGCAGCAAAAAATTCATTTATTTCTTCACGGTGACCTTTGCCTTGCATCTTAAAAGTTTTTACCTTATTGCCGCTATACAATTCAGCATTCTTGAAATCATTCAATATACCAGCTTTATTACCGCCAAAGATTTCCAGTCTCTCTTTTGGCAGGGCGATGTCGCCATTTGCCGTGTAAATAATATTTCCTATCGACCCATTCCTGAATTTCAACATGATGGCCAGGTTGTCGTCATTCTTGATTTGATTATTAGCACTGCTTATGCATTGTGCAAATACATTTTCAACGAGGGAACCAGAAAAAAAATGCATCAGGTCAATAAAGTGACATGCTTCACCAATGATCCTGCCTCCTCCGGCGTTTTCATCCTGGATCCAGTGTTCTTTCGGAATAAAACCCGCATTGATACGATAGTTCATTGTCAGTGGCTGAGCTTCGCCCGGAAAGTATTTTTTTAACTCGATGGCAAGCGGGCTAAAACGTCGATTATAACCAACCATCAGGTTTCCCCCGTTGGCCTCATAATATTCCTTTATCTCATCGAGTTCATCTTCACGCATGGCAAGTGGCTTTTCTACAAAAACGCTTTTTCCGGCCCTGAGCGCTGAAAGAACAAATCGGGCATGCGAATCATGAGGTGTTGCAATAAACACGGTATTAATTGTACCGTCAGTCAGGACATCTTCTGCATTGGAAGATGCTTTACCAAAACCAAACTTATCTGCCACATTCTTTGCAGTAATACCCTTTGATGTCACCACAGTTTGTAATGACGATCCAGGGTGCTTCACGTTAGGAATAAGATAACTTTGGGCAAAGCTTCCGGCACCAATAAAACCAATATTGAACCGGGTTAGCGGGTTGTGATGTAAAACGATTTTCGAATTAAACTTCTCCTTGTTGTCGGGGTAATTGAGCAGGATACCAATATGGGGTTCTTTTAGTTCACCCATTATTATTTGGTAGGCCGTCTCAGCTTCAGTAATATCAAACTTCTGAGTGACCAGGGACGTTACATTGATCTTTTTTTGAGAGAGCAATTGTAGAAATGCTTCCATATTCCGTTGTTCAGTCCAGCGCACATAAGCATAAGGATAATCCTGTCCTTTCTCCTCATAATTAACATCATACCGGCCGGGACCATATGAACAAGACAATCGCAGGTCAAGTTCTTTTCTGTAAAAATGCGGGTCCCGGGGAACGTCAAGCTTCACGGCGCCAACAGCAACCACCTTTCCCTTCGGTCTTGTTATTTCTCCGGACAGTTCAATCGGGTCATTCGACTGGGAAGCAGCCGTGATAACTACACTGTCAAAACCACGGCCGTTGGTATAGTTGCTCAGAAGACTTTTTGAGTCAGGATCATATCTGTTAATCGTTTCGTCGGCACCGCCTTGTTTTGCCAGCCGGACAAGATCATCCACAATATCAATTCCCACAACCTTACAGCCATTGGCTTTCAAAAGCTGGCAGGTAAGCTGGCCAAGCAAACCCAGCCCGATAACGGCAACGGTTTCACCAAGTTTAGGATCGGCCTGGCGTACGCCCTGCAAAGCAATAGCGCCTAATGTGGTGAAACACGCATCCTCAAGGGAAACGTTATCGGGAACTTTTACAACCAGGTTCTGTGGTACTGCGACAATTTCCGCATGTGACGCATAATCCTGCCCGGCACACGCTACCCGGTCGCCCGGTTTGAAAAAATTATTTGAGTCCATTGACGCTATTACTGTCCCTGCTGTACTATAGCCAAGCGCTTTCAGCGAATCAAGCTTTGTTCGGACTTTTTGAATAGTTGCACTAAGGCCTTCTTTTTTTATATTTTGAATTACCTGTGCAACGAGATCGGGCCGTTGCTTAGCTTTGCCTATCAAATTGGCTTTTGCAACTTTTACGGTATTCTTTTCTGTACCTGAACTTATCAGTGAAAACCTGTTTTCGACTAATACCATTCCTCTTGATAAAGATGGTAACGGAACATCTTCTACAGTCAGTCCACCCGTTTTAAAATTCTGTATTACTTGTTTCATTTAGCTGCTTTTATCCATAGATGCCAACCAAAACGATGAGCCATTTTGTGTCTTATCGATTTCGGTAGCAGGTACTGGATACCTAATAAATGTCTTTCATTTAAAAAGTGAATATAGGTATTGATCGAGGCAAACTCACTCAATAACCTTCTGGCCGAACGTGTCGTCCAGACCGAACTATACACATTATCCGGCCCATCGGTGGACCGGTGAAGGAAGTTCTTCATCTGTAAATAGGAAAGTCCTTCTTTTTTCAGTAGTGCTTTATGCCTGTTGATCCGTTCTTTATTTTCGCCGGTCAGTTTTGCGATGAGCCCGGATAAAAAAGGAAAAGCCATTAATAATAACAGCCCGATTCGTCTTATCACGCGGATACTGATATGATAGTTAAAAGAATTCTTATGATAAAGCATAATAACAGCCTGTCCGCCCGGTTTCAAAACACGATGTATTTCAGTGGTGATCTTATCGATTGACGGTGAGTGATGAATGACTCCATGCGTATATACGATGTCAAAAAAGTTATCAGGATAAGGGATCATCTCCGCGTTAGCAACGTTCACTTCTTCGAATTTCTTGTTAAATAGTTTAAACCGTTCTTTTACCCGCCTTACCGATTCCTCTGTAAGATCGATGCCATAATAAACGGCGCCACGATCGATCAGTTGCATCGAATCCGCTCCCTGGCCCAGTCCAATCTCAAGCGTCTTTTTGTTTTTTAAATCCAATTTGTCAAGCTCTTCCAGGATATGTGCCTCTGTTCTGTAGCGAAACCTATCATAGTCTTCATAAAAGGAACGGGTCTCCTGGTATTCGACGAAGTTGCTGCCGACAGGATTCTCATTCCAGAATTGTTTTATTTGCTCCGCACTTTTTTTACTCACTTCCACATCTAACGATTTAATTTACAAAATTAAGAAGGCTTACGTAAGATTTCTTCTAAACGGGGTCGACATAAGCCCTGAACCATAATTCTACGGTTAATAGCTGGTAGATTCTATATGCATTGTCCTCATTGCCAGCCCTGTCATCATCGATCAGCTTTTTAATGAAACCGTAATTAAAAAGATTTCTTTTCTCAACATTTTCTTTTGATAAGAGGTCATTGACCATATTTTTAAGATCATTGCTGATCCACGAGCGCAGCGGGGCGCCAAAAGAGGATTTTGGCCGATAAATGATCTCGCGGGGCAAGAATTTTTCTGCCACTCTTTTTAAGATATATTTCGACTGCCCTTTCCCGTATTTCAATGAGCCTTCGATTTGCATGGCGAGAGTAACAACTTCTTTATCAATAAATGGTACCCGAACCTCAACGGATGCAGCCATTGATGCTTTGTCAGTATACGAAAGATTTAAGCCGACCATGAACATGTGAATATCGGTATAACACATTTGATTGATAGGGTCGCCCTTGTAGCTTTTGTTAAAAATAGAAGAATGCTGCTGCCTGAGCCAACGATATTCTTCACCGACGTCGCCCCTGAACAATCCTCTTAATTCCTGTTCATTGTAATAAGAGTAGCTTTTCATGTACGCTTCTTCTGTAGGGAGGTCAGCAAATGATAAGAATCGTTTTGTCCACCTTGTCAACTTGTTTCCGCTTCGATTAGTCCTGACGGGTAATTTGTCTGCAAAGAATCTGATGGGCACTTTTACCAGTGAGGGCAGTCTCCTGTATCGTTTTGCCAGTAAAGTTGCTTTTTGTCTGCGATAGCCAAATAATATTTCATCCGCACCCATACCCGAAAGCAATACTTTCACTCCACGATCCCTCGCCGCTTTGCAAATAAGAAAGGTATTGATCGCGGCCGGATCCCCGATTGGTTCATCGAGGGTATGCACGATTTCGGGTAACAACTTGATTATTTCAGGAGTGATTTGGATCTCGTGATGATCAAAATTGAACTTGCTGGCAAGTTGCCGCGCATACTTTTCGTCTTCCGGCATCTGTTCCACTTTTTTGTCAGTTGCAGAAAGCGCAATTGTATATGTCGATAGTCCGGGATTTATCTTGGCTGCCATTACCGATATCAGGGAAGAATCAACACCGCCACTCAGAAAACTGCTGACCGGCACATCTGAAACCATGTGGCGTTGAATGGTTCGCTCCATGCATTCGGTGAAAGTGGCAAGAGCCTGTTCCTCATTCTTTATGTCAATGTCTGTGTCTATTTGCCAGTAACAGGAGATGTGGGGCGTTGGGACCGGGGCCAACGTATCAATACTCATATAATGGGCGGGTGGAAGTTTATGGCAATTGCGAAACATGGTCACATTGCCGGGTACCCACAAATAATTTATTGCACCTGTCAGCGCGTGCATGTTTATTGTTTTATCAAAACCAGGTAAATGGACAAGTGATTTTAATTCCGATGCAAAAGCAATGCAATTCGCTATTTGTGTATAGAACAAGGGCTTAATGCCAAAATGATCCCTTGCAGCAAATAATTTTCCGGTTTCTGTTTCATAAATGGCAAAAGCAAACATTCCGATTATATCATCCAGACATTTCTCTTTTTTTAGCCTGTATAATTCCAATAATGCTTCGGTGTCTGATGTGGTGATGAAATTAACATGGGTATTTGCCCTGGTTATTTCAGCTTTGAGTTGCTTATAATTATATATTTCTCCGTTGAAAATTATCGCCAATCCATCCTTTACAAAAGGCTGATCTGATCTCGGGTCAGGGTCGATAATGGACAGACGCTGATGCGACAAAGCAACATTGTCATGCACCCAAGTCTTTTGTGCATCGGGTCCGCGATGACGTTGCGTTATACACGCGGATTTCGCCAGCCACTCATTGTTTTCAAAATTGATAAAACCCGCTAAGCCACACATAATTTTATTAGCTTATTACTTCAATGATCAGTTTTCTATGGCTCTTTTTGTTGATTCATTAGTGAAAAAGCAAATAAAGAACAAAAAGAATATTTGACCCCTCTGGCCCATCATGGCCAGATCAATAAAGCAAAATATGCCAAAACAGTAAACAAGACCCAGATAGGCTAAATGTTTCTGTTTGAAAGCAACTGCAAACTCATTATATAAGAAAGCAATAAAGAAGATAACAGGTATAATGCCTGCCATAATCCAAAAGTCAAGAAATTGGTTGTGGGCATTAAACGGATGTTCGTTTAATGAGCCGCGCGGCAATTCTTTAATGTCAATAATGGCTCCATTCTTTTTGTCGCCAATACCAATACCCAGGAACAAATGTTTCTTAATGGTTTTGATAGCTGCGTTACCATATACGAATCTGGCAGAAATGTTGGTTTCTTTCATGCCTTGCATGCGCTCCCTGATCATGTTCCCGGAAAAACCAAACCAAACCAGGACTAGTATAAGAAGAATAGCCGTAACGAAATACGCGTATTTCCTGTTAAGTATCCTTTTTATTAGAATTAATGAGCTTCCCAAAACAAAAACTAATACTGAGGCATATAGCAACGGCCTGTTTGTAACAGCGGAATCAAACAGGTAAGTGCTATTTTCACTCGGATTAATTCCTTTCAGCACGTACAAATACCAGGTAACAAATGTGCCCGTTATTAAAATGGCATAGAACAAGATATATTCCTGCCATTTATTGAATGTGAATTTTAAGAAAAAATAAATTGCAAGAAAACTATATAAAGCAAAATTTAGCGTTATTGAGAATAATAACAGCAGGTAAATAAGGAAATAGATGAGTAATACCAATGAAATGAACACTTTGAAATTGAATCTCCTGAAAGAATTTTCCAGAATAAAGAAGATGGCTAAATTGACGTACAGCGAAAGGAAAACTGCATGCAACCCTCCGCTAAGCTGATGATATGTGAATCGATTAACAAAATAGGGTATATAGAGGTCAGGCGATACCGCTTCCCGAAATGAACCGTCGAGCAAGCCGGCATTTATCGCGGCTCTTAATAAGGTCATGGCCGAAAAGACAAAACAACTAACCACATAAATTCGTTTTAGCCATTCCAATTTTTGTTCAGGTAAGTGACGAATCCGGTAGAGGGAAACTGGCAAAATAATGAGTGGTAAGGCATCGAATATTCCTTTAAACGCCGCTTGTTTGTCCGCAGAGTAGATAGTGCTGATCAAAAGACACAAAAATATGATCAGCAAAAAGATATTTCTCTTCGTACCTATGACTCGTTTCCACACCGCATAGTCATTCCTGGGATCAATAAGAAAAAGAAGAAAAAGGGCTGGAACAATGATAGCGTTAATTGCGATCGAGAAAAAAAACGACCCTACCATAAGCACCAGCAGTAAAAAAAACACCCGGTCGATA
>DASTIZ010000447.1:0-7518 GCA_035717045.1 Chitinophagaceae bacterium | reverse complement strand
GGAAATTTCCTTTTTGGCCCCATTGTATGTTATGCTGGAGTTGGTTAAGCAATGGATGAGATGAAGTAAATGTGCCTGTTGGGTTCATATCGGAATATAAAGCGACTGCAGTAAAATTCTCAGGCCTGATATCATTCACACCTTCGATCTTGATGTATCGAAATCCATAAAAAGTAAAATGCGGTTCAAACGCGTCTTCCCCTTTTCCCGATAAATAATAAGTAGCTGTGGCATTGGCAGCCCTAAGATTCTCGATATAAAAATTTCCCTGCTTGTCTAAGACTTCTGCATGTTTGATTATTATTTTATCACCGGCTTTCCCGTTTGCTTTTACAACAACCCAGCCAACAAGGTTCTGACCAAAGTCGATCACCTTCTCGCCTTTGGGCGTTGTAAACACTTTTACAGGTTTAAAACTCTCTTGCTTTTTTACCGGTTCATTATAAGTGGCTACTAAAACATTATTGGGATAATCTTGTGTCTTTACCCCCGACCAGCCGGCATCATTATACCCGGGCGTTGACCAACCAGCTTTCTCTTCTCTTGCATCAATCGTTTCTCCATGATAGATCTCTGAATAACGAATTGAACCTGTTGATGATTTCCACGTATTGTCGCTGATTAGCGATTCCCTACTACCATCAGCATACGTGATATCAAGTTGAAATAAAACTCCCGTGGTTTTTCCATAAGCATTTTTATTGCCTGACCATGCTATAAAACCGCGGTACCAGCCATTGCCGGTAACCACACCGATCGCATTGCTTCCGCTCTGCAAAAGATTGGTTACATCATATACCTGGTATTGCAGCCTTTTATTATAACTCGTCCACCCTGGTGTTAAATAATAATCCCCTACCCTTTTTCCATTGATCTGTGCTTCGTACAGCCCATGGGCTGTTATGTACGCGGTGGCCGATGCAATTTTCTTATTGGTTGAAAATTGTTTTCTGAAATATTGCGCAGGCCTGTTGACCGAGTCTTCCACAAAGTCCGCTTCTATCCATTTGGCCTTCCATTCTGCTGGATTTAAAAATGCCATTTGAAAAGATGCCGTCGCGCTCCACGGTGACGCTTTGCCTTTATTATCCCATACCCGTACCTGCCATGTATATTTTTTTCCTGATTGCAAAGCTGATCCTGCATAAGGGACATGCACGGATTGATCAGACTGCACCTTCCCACTTTTCCATACAGAAGATTTCCCCTGGTTTACAGTTATCTCATAAGCCGTTTGCAAAACATTTCGCTGATCACTTACTAGTTGCCAGCTAAACCGTGGCATTACATCTATACCAATGGGATTAGATAAATTTTCCGTCAAGAGATTTTGGAGTTTGACCTGCGCTGATACGACAACAACAAGGAATAGGTATGCTGATAAAAAAAGGATCCTTCGCATGAGAGATAGTTAAAAAAGTAGAATTGTGTTTGCTACCAAATATAAAGCTAAATTCAAATAACGGATCATGCCCGTAATTTCAGCCTGGGGCCATTACTTAATGAAATCAAAATCTCAGTGTTTCAGTGTTTCAGTGTCTCCGAGGCTGAATTTGCCACTGAAACACGGAAGCACCAGAAGTGAGCGGATTGAGTCTCTGCTCCCGACAGGTGTTATTTCCTGCTATAATCATCCTGCAATCTTATAATATCATCTTCGTCACTTGGATTTGATTCATCGGTATGTTGCCAGATCTCAGCAACGATCCCCCAATCATCAAGTCCGATCAAACGATGGCGTTCACCTTGCCTGAGTTTTATAATATCGCCTGCTTTCAGAATATGACGAACATTTTCATCATCAGTGTTGCTTGTCATCACCGCAACCGTTCCCTCAATACATTTCCAAATCTCAGCACGACGATTATGGTATTGCCAGCTAAGCCGATGGTTGGGGCCAACAATTAATATTTTCGGGCTAAGCTTTTCCGTGATCTTCAAATTATCCAAATGTTCTTCAGGAAAAAAATGTTGAGCAAATTTTATTGCCTGTCTTTCATCAATAACATAAAAGCCGCCCCAGGGGCGGGCATCATCTGTATCTATGATGGTAAAACCTGATTCCCTTAGGCGGATTGCTGCTTTTTTAAATGTTTCTGGTTTGTCTTTCATAAAATACTTTCGAAGATAACATTTCAAAAACAATTAAAGCTGTAAAAACCACGGAGACAGGTTGGCACGGAGCAACACGGAGAATCACTCGTTGCCTCTAAGTGTCGCAGGTGTCACCGTGGTTTAACACAAACAGACTAAAGGCTTCTCCATAACTCTAAATACTCCGGGCATCGTTATCTTTGTAAATTGAACAAAAAATATAAACAATGCCTTCACTCCAGGTTACGGTACATCATAAGCTTACAGAGCACGAAGCAATGGCACGCATAAAAGAACTTGTTACAAAATTAGAACATGAGCACGGCAAAAAAGTTTCCGACATACAGGAAGAGTGGCACGCAAGAAGCGGCAAATTCAGTTTTAGTTTTCATGGAATGCATTTCGCGGGGACAATGAATTTGCACCCGGGAACAGTGGAGATACACGGCAAAATTCCTCTTGCAGTTTCTTTGTTCCGGGGAAAAATAAAACAAGTGATAAGGGATAAGGCGGATGAGTTGCTTGCTAAATAAACCTACTACCACATGTTCCCTCTACTTTGAATAAACTAATAAGGTTGATTGTTTGGTGGTATGATTTTCTACTAAGGTTTTAAGACCTATTACGTCAGTCGAACACTAAACAAAGGAAAAATAAACTGCTAATAAGCTAATAAGGTTGAATGTGTAGAGAAAGGATTTTCTACTAAGGTTTTAGAACCTTATTACCTTAGTAAAAGAGATAAAAGAAGAGTAAACCTTATTTATTTGATTAGGATATTAAACAAAAGAAGAATAAAACTTATTACCTAATTAGAATATTAAACAAAAGAAAAGTAACCCTTATTACCTTAGTAGAATATTAAACAAAAGAAGAAAAAACCTTATTACCTTATTTTATGATCGAAAACTTCTGAATAAGGTTCTAAAACCTAATCACCTATTTCATTTTTTCAAAATCAGCCGAAAACTTATTCATTTCATCAGGTGTAAGAACAGCGCCCGAGTGAACGACAACCCGGTACCTGAACGTAACCGATTGACCGGGTTGTAAAGTAAGGTTCAATTCTTCTTTTCCATTACTAAATACCTTTCTGCCCAATGGATTTACTGAAAACAATCCATAACCGCGGGCGTGCCAGAAAGCAGGATAACCAACGTTCGATGGATGATCGAATATCGCGATCGTAATATTCTTTCCATCTTTTTTTCCCGCCAGCATCGCCCATTTACCTTTACTGCCCCACACTGAATCACCTTGTAACCCTTCACTGCTGTAATACATACCTGTGACATCCGATCCCGACGGTGTAACCTGGGTTATATTCCCACTATTATCTACAAAGCTGCTTCTCTCCTTTGAAGGCAATTCCAATTCCCTGGCGACACGTATAGCAAACATCCCATCTTTTACATCTTTAAAAACAACAGACGTATCGGTCGCAGTCAGTGTCGTGATACGATCAATGATAAAATCACTTGCCTTTATAGAAAAATGGAATGTAGTCTTCTCGTTGAGCAATACCTTTTTATCCGGTCTTATCCATTGTGCGGTTGCAGATAGAGACGCGGTATTTTCATTTACTTTGGTTCCAATGATCCCTTCATGCAGGATCGTCCCGTAATGATCTCTTTTCCCAGGAGCGATTGCTGTCGAGTTATTCCAGAAATCAAGACCATTCACTGATTCATAATTCAGCCAGATACCTGTATGATGAGGATGATCGGTTCTTTCGCCGGCAACGATTTTAAATGGGTAGCTTCTTGTGACCGTTATTCCATCAACCGTCTTTACCGGGAAAAGAATCGGCTTTCGGCTGGAATCATAAAAACAGTAAGCCGTCATCAATTTGCCATTATATAACACGTCAACTTGCTTCTGATCTTTCTTTTCAACAAATGAAAAGCCTTTTGTTTGTTGTGCAACGATAGCCCCGCTGAACAACCACAGCGCGATGATGAATGCAGTTTTGATCATCAATTAATATTGAAAAGGTTTTCCATTATCCATTACTTCCTGTCTTGTTTCATCAAATGTCACTTTAGCACCGGTACGCGCTGCCGCATTTGTCATGATACAAGCAATGGAATGATTATAACCAGCTTCAACTGGCGCATTGGTTTGTTTGCGACTGCGGATACATTCCATCCAGTTACGAACATGCGCAGAAGTAAGCCTATCACCACCCGTGTTTGCAGCAGCTACAATCGGTTCAGCAACGGTCAGACTTTGTTCAGGCAATAAATTCGGTTGCATCTTCATATCGTCAGCATGTCTTTTCGTCAATCCGCCGGCAGGAGACACTTTATTGGTAATAAGGTTAAGCTCACCGCCATTTGAATAATAGATCTCGGACGGTCTCTCTTCACCATTATGCATGCGTGCACTAAAGATCACCTGGAAACCGGTTGAAGGATCATTTGTTGGGCCATAGTCAAAAACCGCAGTCATGGTATCCCAATTTTTTCTTCCATCTTTCCACATGTAGATCCCACCGTTGGCAACAACAGATCTCGGATGATCAAGCCCGCTAAACCAATGCACAGTGTCTATCTGGTGACTCATCCATTGTCCCGGCAGTCCTGATGAATAAGGCCAGAACAATCGAAACTCCAAGTACTTCCTTGGATCAAAAGTATCCTTTGGCCTGTTCATCAAAAACCTTTTCCAATCGGTATCCTCTTCCTTTATCTGGCTAAGCAATGCAGGCCGGCGCCATCGCCCCGGCTGATTTACATTCCATGTCAGTTCAACCATGGTGATCGGACCTAACTTTCCCGATTTAATAAACTCACTTGCCGACTGATAATTCGGCCCACTTCTTCTTTGCGATCCAATTTGTATGATCCTGTCCGTTGCTTTGATCGCTTTCAATGCGGCCCGGTTATCTTCCATGGTTTCTGCAAAAGGTTTCTCAACAAAGGCATCACAACCAGCTTTCACGGCTTCAATTGCATGCAAGGCATGTTGAAAATCCGCGGTGCCGATAAACACGGCATCCACCAATTTCTTATCATACATCTCTTCGTTATTACGGCACGCCACCACATCATGTCCAATCTTTTCTTTCCACATGGCAGATCCTTCTTCCCTGCGTTTTTTCCAGATATCTGATACAGCAACAAGATCAAAATTCAATTCCTTGTAGTGGTTCAGAAAGCAAGGCATATGCGACGAGCGGTGCCGGTCAGAAAAACCCACCACACCAACTCTTACACGATCATTGGCGCCAAGGATATTTCCATAGCTTTTAGCGCTAAATGCATTTGCACCCAAATAAAATCCAGCCCCTGTGATAGCTGATTTTTTGATAAACTCTCTGCGTGACTGTGACATAGCTTCGGTTTTTATTGTTAATTAAATCTATTTTGTCGTGAAACGTCAAACGTGAGACGTGAGACGTCAAACGTGAGACCACAAACCTAAGATGTCTCACTTTTCACTTTTCACTTTTCACTTTTCACGTCTAACGTTTCACGTTTCACTACCAATGAAGTTCTTTCACTTTGATACTCCGAAATGACACCGCGTTGCCATGATCCTGCAAGAGAATATGGCCTTTTGGTGCTTCGCCAAAATTCTTCCAGACAACATATTTGCTGATCGCAACAAGGTCCTTGTATTCTTTTGAACCGCGTATATACTCCAACACTTTCAGTCCATTCAAATAATGTTCAACTTTGTCATTCGGATAAACGATGATCCTTCCAAAGTTCCATTGCCCAATTGGTCGCAAAAATCTTTTTTGTTTTTCTGCTTTTATAAGATCGTACAATGATGCCAGTGTCCTGTTGCCATTGCGACCCATCTTTGCATCGGCATGCAGGGTATCATCAAGCAGTTGATATTCTAACCCAATGGCGGAGCCGGCACTTGCTTCTGCAAGCGTTACAAAATATTTGATGCCGCTGTTTGCCCCCGGCGTTAGTTTAAATTCAAATGAAAGATCAAATGCGGAGAATTGGTCATTGGTAACTATATCACCGCCATTTGTTGATTCGCCACCACTCGAAGGCATTACACTCAACACGCCGTTTTCTATCATCCAGCCCTTATTGGGAAAATTGGTTGCTCTTGCACTTCGCCAGCCTTTGTTTGTCTTTCCGTCAAACAATAGTCGCCATCCATCTTTTTTTTCGTACGCAGTTAAACTATTCGGAACAAAATTGGCGACATACACGTTCGGAGGAAATGGTGCCGGCTTCAGATCAGTTGATTTAATACGAATATTTTTGAATCCGACTTTTTTACCGGCATGATCTTGTGAATTTATTGCATGCACCTGTAAACCGATGAAACCTTTTGCATCCAGGGTATCCACAACATAGGCGGCAGCAATCCCGTTAACCCAGGTTTTCATTTCATTACCGATACATTCGATTTTGAAATGGTTATACTCGCCTTTTTTGTAAGCATTCATCGCCCGTGGATTCAATTGCATTGGATACAGCCAGTCTCGCCTGCCTTCATCGTAAATTCCACCCGACCACCTGCGGATTGTGGGATCCACTTCGCATTGCCGGCCATAAACCCTGCCCTCACCATTGAAAGCATCAGCATTAAAATGGCTTCTTGTTTGAATACCGGCATTGCCTTCCTCGTCCTCTACCCATACATCCAATTCCAAAATAAAATCGCCGTATTCTTTTTCGGTACATAAAAATGTATTCCTTGAATTCATTACGGTCCACCCAATGATGGCGCCATTTTCAACTGTGTACTCCGCCTTGCCAGCCATGCGTTTCCAGCCATTGAGATCTTTTCCATTAAAAAGATTTTTCCATCCGCTGCTATTAGACGTTTGGCTAAATGAAAGAATTGAAATAAAAACAAGGTTGATCAATAAGCACGCGGATCTCATAAATGTAATGCTTAGAAATTCTATTAAAAGTACGCCAATTATTTTCTTAGCAATGAGATAGCTTTTTATAAAGGCTAAGCTTGATATGCAAACCGTTGAGTAGAATTATCATTCAGGGTGTTAGAGCGAATGGAGAGACAAGTCTCTCCTCAGAATCTTTTGGATTGTAGCTTTCATATAGCTCCGGAGGAGACTCGTCCGGGAAGAAAATCTTTTAAACAAACCACTGGGCCTAATTATCATTCCAGGCTGATCGATCCATTGGTTTAGCTAACAGGCAGTAGCGTGATCAGGGTCATGATTGCTGGTTAATTAAGCTCATAGCTTTAGTGAAAACAAATTGTATGACTGTAATTAAAGCAATACCGATTAATAGCTGGATCCGATTCGCCGTTTTTAACGGGTTCGCAGCCGTGATCTCCTATTTATCAGCTGCATTCATACCCTTGCACGAAACAATCTCCCTGGTGCTTGCTTTCTTATTCGGACCTTTTTTTATGATGGCAACCTTAGGAACTTTCTTCATCATCAAGAGCTGGAGGGCCACCATCTCCCTGTTTGCC
>DASTIZ010000446.1:0-9239 GCA_035717045.1 Chitinophagaceae bacterium | reverse complement strand
CATAATTGTCCGTTTTATCGACGGGGTGAACAGCTATTGGAAATTCGGACGGATTTTCCAGGATATACTTTTCGTCAGGACTTCCCTTTTCAGCTCTTCGCTTTATATCATAATAGGGTTGCGCCGATTCAAAATTTTTCTTGTGTATTACCGTATCACCCGCCGGAAAGTTAAAGACCACCGCATCGCCCCTGTTTACGGGTCGTCGCCACCACCTGATATAGGGAAGTTTGATGAGCTGAGTATATGATTTGTTCCCTAAACCGGGGATATAATTATGAATAAATGGAATTGATAACGGAGTATTGGGAACTCTTGGCCCATAGCTGACTTTACTTACAAAAAGAAAATCATTCACAAGCAATGATTTCTCCATCGACCCGGTAGGGATCGTATACGCTTCAAAAATAAAGAGTCGTATGAGCGTGGCTGCGACGATCGCAAACACGGCTGCATCTACCCATTCACGGGCTCCCGATTTGCGATGTTTTTTTGCCGCTTCGGCGCCAATGAATTTTGTATCGTCTTTATATGCGATATAAGGAAAATAAAAAGGAGCAAGTAATGAAGCTCCTGCGTGATGTAAAAAAGAAAATTTTCCAAACACTTTGGCAAACTCGATAAATATTCCCATACTGATAAACCAGCCACCTACCGGTATCAACTGCCAGAATACCCAATGTTTTGGGCGCTTTGCAATGTCCTGCATCACCCATGTATTATAAAAAGGAACAAATGCTTTCCAGCCAGGCGCACCGGCTTTCTCAAATAATTTATAAAAACCAAATGAGGGAAGAAAAACAATAAGCGTTCCGATCAGGTAGATAATAAGTAGGTGCTCTAAGGGCATTCAAAAATTTTTAATGCGGACAAAGATAGTGTTTGCGACTTAATTCATTCCGAAACGGTATTGACAGGCGGCAACCGGAGTCGATAAGTCTTACAAAGGAAATGTTAATGATGATCCAATAACTAATGGATTTATTTCGGAACCACGTAGGCGTTCACATCCTCTGCTGTGATCGATTTACCCGAAAGAATGATCAACCTCTCTACCACATTTCGTAGTTCACGGATATTACCTGTCCAATTGTATTCCTGTAATAATCTGATCGCATCATCGTCAATGCCTTTTTTAGCTACGCCATATTCATTACATATATCGGCTAAAAACCGCTCAACGAGCAAAGGGATATCATCCCTTCTTTCGTTAAGTGATGGCACATGTATAAGGATCACGCTTAGCCGGTGATAGAGGTCAAGCCGAAAACGCTTTTCCTCTACTTCCTTCAAAAGATCTTTATTTGTGGCAGCGATCACCCTTACATCGACACTAATGTCTTTATCTGCTCCCACTCTTGTTATTTTTCCTTCCTGCAAAGCACGCAAAACTTTCGCCTGGGCATTCAGGCTCATGTCACCTATTTCGTCAAGAAACAATGTGCCTCCATTTGCCTGCTCAAACTTTCCTATGCGTTGTTTGATCGCGGAAGTGAAAGAGCCTTTTTCATGACCAAACAATTCACTTTCGATCAACTCACTTGGGATCGCTGCACAATTTACTTCCACCAGCTGACCACTTGCACGACTGCTCCTTTCATGTATCCATCGTGCCACCAACTCCTTACCTACTCCGTTATCGCCCGTGATCAGTATGCGTGCTTCTGTAGGCGCCACTTTTTCAATCGTGTCTTTGATCTTCCTGATCGGTGCTGACTCGCCAATCATCTCCTGCACCTTATTCACTTTGCGCTTAAGCACTTTGGTTTCAGTTGCCAAAGAACTTCTGTCCATCGCATTGCGAATCGTGATGAGCATCCTGTTCAGATCGGGCGGCTTCGATATATAGTCATAAGCCCCTTTTTTTACCGCATCAACTGCAGTTTCGATATTACCATGTCCCGAGATCATGATCACGGGGATATCGCTGTTTGATTCGGTTGCTTTTTGTAAAAATTCAATCCCATCGAGTTTTGGCATCTTGATATCACAAAGCACTACGTCGTATGATTTTTCTTTAAATTTTTTCAATCCTTCTTCCCCATCACCGGCTTCATCTGTTTTATATCCTTCAGCAGACAGGATCTCAGTCAATGCCTTGCGGATCGCCTTTTCATCATCTATAATTAGTATATCGGCCATAGTGTATAATTATCAAATGGCGTGAAAGTAATTCAATTCATTTACATCTTAAAAAATCATTAACAGGACAATGTATGAAAAAACCCGGGGTTATTTTCCAGTAAAAAACCAGAACCATGCCAGCCCGTTATCACTATTTACAGCGCAGTTATTTGTGGTATCCCCGTCCCAGATACAAGAAATAATCCAGCCGTCATACAGTCCGTGCATCCGGCAATAATGACCGGGGAAATGATCAGGGGAATTTCTTTACCATCAGGTTTTAATTATGTGGAGTATAATGATACTGGATATGCTGACTGACTGCTTGATCTGAAATTGATAAAAAGTAAAGCTATTTACCTATACAACAGAAAATTAAAGCCCGATCAAAGCGTCCAGCACAGCGTTTTGGATGTAGATATTGGGAAAAAAGATCTTATTGAATGCGGAGATGCGGTGATGAAATTAAGATCCGATTTTCTATTTGAAAACCCCCGGCACGATCTGCACTTTGTAACCACTTCGGGTGAAAGTGTGAGTTTTCAAAGTTGGTTAAAAGGAATGTGTTGGAAAGAACAGGGGCGGGGATTGTCTCGTAGCAGGTAACGAAACATGTGAATGACACGCTTTATGAATACAAGCGTCTTATGGAAATGGTTTTTTCCTATTGTGGTACTAACCTTTATCCAACCAATTAATGAGTGTAGCGGATATTGATTCGTTACAACCGGTGATGTCTTTATAAAAGAAGGGGTTTCCAGGTCATGCCGTTACGGTAATGGCAGTAGCTGAAAATACCGGGGGTGAACGCATTTTTCCTATTTTCCGGGAGTCATATGCCGGCACAGGATATTCATATTTTAAAAAATTCTGTTTATCCTGACTTAAGCCTGTGGTGTGGGATACAACAGATTCCTCCATTGTTCACCCCGCAGTGGCAATTTGAAGCAGGAAGTTTGAAAAGCTGGTAGTAAAAAAGATAATGCCACGGACTGAGTTGATTGCTTTGTCCCGCCTGCGGGCGGGACTCGCAAATAAATAAAGGCCGGGTAGAAACCCAGCCTCGTTGTAAAATCCAATATCCTATGAAAAACCAAAGCGAAGATGCGGATAAAAACCCAAAACCCGGCAAGTGTTGCTAACTTTTTTAAAAAAATAAATGATGTTTACATACAATAAAAAATCCTCCATTTAATGAGAAATGCAGGATCAATGCCTTATTAAACAACAAATTATTTTTTAAGGTACATAACCTCCTTCACCAGTTTTACTGTGCGCGGAACATCCGGCAAGGCGCCGGCCACGAGGTTAGGAGCGTAATGCAAGGGAGCATCAGCAGCAGTGATGCGACGAATCGGTGCATCCAGATAATCAAAAGCGTCTTTCTGTATGTTGTAAGTAATTTCAGAAGATACGGAGCCAAATGGCCATTGTTCTTCTACAATAACCAATCGATTTGTTTTTTTAACTGAATCAAGTATTGTCTTCAGATCAAGCGGCCGGACGGTACGAAGATCGATGACCTCAGCACTGACATCTTCCTTCTCCAATTCAGCAGCCGCCGCCAGAGCCACTTTCATCATCTTGTTAAATGAAACAATGGTAACATCATCACCGGGCTTTTTTATGTCCGCTTTCCCCAATTCAATATAATACTCCTCTTCCGGCACTTCACTTTTATCCCCGTACATTAATTCGCTTTCCATGAACATCACGGGGTCTTCTTCGTACCGGATAGCCTGCTTCAGCAAACCTTTCGCATCATATCCATTACTTGGCGATACAACCTTAATACCCGGAATATTTGCATACATGGCTTCAAAGGCTGTTGAATGCTGGGCTCCTAACTGACCCGCTGATCCATTACCACCCCTGAACACAATCGGACAATTGACCTGGCCGCCACTCATTGCCAGCATTTTAGAAGCGGTGTTTAAAATTTGATCCAAGGCCAGTACGGCAAAGTTCCAGGTCATGAATTCAACGATGGGGCGCAATCCATTTTGAGCAGCGCCAACCCCAACTGCGGTAAATCCTAACTCAGAAATGGGGGTATCAATCACTCTTTTGGGACCAAATTCAGCCAACATTCCCTGGCTAACCTTATACGCTCCATTGTATTCAGCCACTTCTTCTCCCATCAGAAAAACCCGGTCGTCACGCCTCATCTCTTCGGTCATTGCCTCACGCAATGCTTCACGATATGCGATTGATCTTGCCATGTATCTATTGGTTTGAATCCCGCATTTCGCGGAACCGGCGGCAAAAATAAGCGAGCATATCAAAATAACCTAAAGCGAATGCACCGCCTTTATAAATGAGTCAAGCTTATTCGGATCAAGCTTACCCTCGGTTCTTACTCCGCTGCATATATCAACACCAAACGGCTGTACCCTTTGAATGGCTTCACGGATATTTCCTGCATGCAACCCGCCCGCAAGAAATACCGGCACTTTGACCGCTTTCACTATTTCACGACTGATTTCCCAGTTATGAATATTACCGGTACCGCCGAGGGTCTTGGTTGATGCCCTGGGATTTCCACTGTCAAGCAATAATGCATCTACACCGGGAGCTATGCGAATTGCTTCTTCGATACTCTTGTCATCAATTACATGAATAACCTGCACGATCTTCAGGTGTGGTAGTGCTGTTCTGATATCGTCATACGTTCCCGTTGTTAGTTCATCCACTATTTGAACGGTGTTTGTATCTACCCGCTTTACATGATATATTACTTCTTCTGAAGATTGCTCACATGTTAAAAGAAAAGAAGCAATTGGCGGATGGATGGATTTCACAATTTCAGAGATCAGCCAGTCCGGGATCGGGCCGGGTCCGCTGGGCATTTTACCAACAAGTCCGAGCGCATCGGCCCCATGTTCGATAGCCAGCTTTGCTTCGTGCCGTGACGAAATACAGCAAATTTTTACTCTGATTCGCATGTCATTTATAAAAATAAGTAAAAACAGTTAGTCAAATCAGCAGTCAATTCATATTCATAAAGCTAAACAAGTGAAATCACGAGGCGAAGCCGTTGTATTTTTACCGGGCTCATTTACTATTGGATAAAGAAGCAACATCTTATATTTTTACGCGTTCGAACCCTGTAAAAAGCCAACAAAAAAATCCACTATGAAAGCAATTCTACTTTCCTGCCTTTCAATTTTTACAATTTCAATTTCAACGGCGCAACAATCGAAAGGACCTAAGTCAGGCGGCGGCTTTTCAAACGAAGCACTTGCCGGCGCAAACAGATCATGGACAGCTGTTGAAAACGTACAAGCCAGCGACGATCAGTATAGTGATTTCAGCAATTTGAATAATAGCTCCAATAGTTATACAGATTATATTCACGTAAATAAATTTCTGCTTGATGTTCCGTTTGATGCCATCATTACTGGTATTAAGGTAGATGTCGAGCGATCTGATCCAAATCAAAATACTGCTGATTATAGCATAAGAATTTTGAAATACGACATCGTTACGGGTGATGAAAAATCAACTGGTGAAGCCTACGCTGCCAGTGATACATACAGGACCTTTGGTGGCAACGGTGATCTTTGGGGAGAGGTATGGACCCCTGATATGATCAATGATAATGGTTTTGGCATTGCGATCGCCGCCCAGCGAATCGACGGTAACCCCGGTCAGACAGACGGAAGGATCGATGACATTACCATCACTATTTTTTACGACCAGCCTTCTACCCTCCCTGTTTCTTTACTTAGTTTCTCGGCAAAGAAAAATTATGAGTCGATCGAACTGATGTGGGTCACTGAAGCTGAATCAAACATAAGTCATTACGAGCTTCAGCGTTCTTCTGATGGAAGAAGCTTTTCAAGCCTTCAGACGATTCAAAGCAGGAATACCTTAAGTAAAATGAATTATTCATACAGGGATAACAAACCAGCTAATGGCATAGCTTACTATCGCCTGAAAATAGCTGAAGTCGACGGCAGTATTTCGTATTCTAAGATTGTTACGGTACAGTTTGCCACGGGTAATTCGATCGCGGTTTATCCAACATTATGGAAAAAGGGAACAGCACTTAAAATAAGCAACCCAAATAACGAGAACCTGACTGCTCATTTCTTCACAGCAACAGGTCAGCACGTGAGTAGCGCAAAAACTACCCGTTCTTCTTTGCCAACGGATGGGTTTAATAAGCTAAAAGGGATTATCTATTTCAGGATCATGAATGCGGAGGGTCAACAGCTATCTAAAGGAAGTATTGTTGTAGACTAATCATACAGATTCTTCATCAACAGCCAGTCTCGCTGCGGATCATCGCCGAGGAGAAAATCGTGTTCGTTAAATTTTTTAAACCCCCACTTTGTGTAAAAAGCAATAGCCCGGGGGTTTTTCTCCCATACACCCAGCCAAATGATGTCTTTCTTTAATTCTTTCGCAATAAAAATGCATTGACGCATGAGTTGCTGGCCCACCCCCGTCCCTATATAAGTGTTCACGGCATATATCCTGGCGATCTCAAGCGAATCTTTATCTTTGAATTCGGGAAACTTTTGCCCCTCTCTCATCCGCGCATATCCAACAGGAGTATCTCCATCAAATGCCAGTAAGAATATATTTCCAGGCTCTGTCACTTCATTAATCAGAGTATCGCGGGAAAATTGTTCATTCATGAATTTGTCCATGTTCTCCTTTGTGTTTACGTGTCCAAAGGTTTGGTAAAATGTCTTGCGGCTAAGATCAGCAATGAGTTCGGCGTCATCAGCAGTCGCGTACCGTATCGTGAAGTCTGACATGTCCGCAAACTAAGTAAACAATGGAAAAGAAATAAAAAAAACTGTCCCGCCCGGGGCGAGACAATTTTTCATCATGGAGTATATATGAAGAACTACTGGGTCAGTATAAAAATTTTTCTCCCGCCCCAGAGTGATTGCTTTTGTTGACCTGTGTTCTCATGACAAGCGAAAAGACAATAATGATGCCGTTTGAAACAATGTTGAAAACTAATCTGCGTTGGACCGATCTATGGTTGTGGAATCCGGTGTCCAACCCGTTTATTATCGTTGCGCCGATTTATGTAAAAATGCCGCTGAGGCTTGCTACCCCCTCAGGCATGAGGAGTAAGAAAATGTGTAGACGTGTACATCGCGCCTTTGTTTTCTAAAACAATAAAGGAGCAAACTAAAGTTTACTCCTTTATCCCTTTGCACCAATATCAAATGTAATTATTGTGTTAATGTTACAGGACCCACATCAGCTACTTGTCCCACGGTGACCGCAACATTATTAATGGTTTGATCTATGTATCCATTATTAGCATCAATGGTAACCGTCCACGTTCCGGCCGGAACACCACGAATTAAAAACTCGCCGGTAGTAGCATCGGGAATAGCGCTGAGGATATCAACGCCATTTGTGGCCTGCACAGTGGCATTTGCCGCGGCAGGCGATACACTGCCTTTAATGGCACCACTGGTAGCTTCGGTAAATGTTCTGATCACCGGTTTTAAAATATAATCACCGGCTCCGTTATCAACAACTGAACGGCTACAATCAAAATCGATCCAAAGTTTATATTCAATACCTGCAATCAGATCTGCGTGTATATTAAACTTTAAGCCCGATTCCTGCCCCGAAGGAACTTCCAGGGGTAACGGCTCTGCCACTCCATTTAACACAATCGTATTATTGTTTCCCAGGATCAACCTGAGTTGGGAGACTTTTCCCGCTGGTAATTCGATTGATGATAAGAGCGTTTCCATTCCGTTAGTAAACTCAAGCAGGTTGTAAGTAACAGGTGTAGCCGGTAGTGTCATGGATTGCCACCCGCCTTCGCCCGGATCAGTACTTGCTTTTATCTGCAGGCCTACTACTTCAATATTAACCGCATCATAGTCGGCCGGGGCATCAGTGAGGTAAACAGTTAATCGTGATGTTCCTTCTTTTTTACAGGAAGGCATCAAAAACAACGAGCTGAATACGATAAGCAGAAATGAAAATGAACGAATTGCTTTCATAGAGTAATTTTTTGTTTTGCTTTAAGAAACAATAATAATGCCCTGAACAATTAAATCGTAACGTAAAAGCCCGGAATAGTAATAAAATAGTTCAATCTCCGAAAGAATGCTTCGAAAAAATACCCGGTAAATTATTTACTTATGAATGAGCAGTTTTAATAAATTATTTATTACTGATTATTATTTGTTAGGAACCGCCAACTCAAAAAGTTAATAATAAATAATCAATATGAACCTATGACTATTTCTCCCTCGTCCATTCTTCATGTATTGGCTCTCCCCTTGAACTTAGGCCCTTATGGGTCCATACGTTGCTACTGACACTGCCATCAAAGCTCAATGAAGCACCAACTCGCGTACTGTCTCTCGAAAAAAATTCAATATTCTCGGTGTATTTGCCATCTTTAAAAGTATAAGTACCCCCACCGGTGCCAAAAAACTCCTTTGTTTCTGTATTGATCGCCATCCATTGAAATCTTGTCGAGGAAAGAATCTTCAAAGTTTTGCGTGGTGATTTTTGTATTGGCTGAATTGTACCGTCTCTCATTCTCCCGGTTATTCGCCAGTTGCCGGCAAGGTTCGTACTGCCATCATCAATTTTCGTCCAGCTATTTATACCGCCGCCCATATCAAGTTTGAGGGAATTACCACTGATCGACGAGGCAAAATGCTTATGGCCCCCCACATTATCTTTTGATTCGGTATCAAATTCAATATTCGCATGCATTTGTCCGCCTGACTCAGTGAATGTTCCTCCCCAGCTACGAATGAATTTTCTATTTACTTTATCATAAACACTGTAGGAAAAATATCCATCCTGGAAGATCAGCACATGGTCAATGCTTCCATTTTTTGCGCTCCATGCACCGGTTAGATTGCTTTGATTATTCCCCGAAGAAAAAGGTGAACCCATAACCAAAATAGAAGCTATGCTAATGCCGGCAAGTATTTTATGCATATAACATTTTTAAACTGAAAGGTAAAGATACAGTGAATAAAATTAGAGGCTATCCTTTACACACCGGAATCCCAGGTTATTGGATGCGCTTTTTATTTCCCCTTTCCCCCGACTGCCTGCTCGGTAACGAATGCAATATTGGTCACTGCACAAAAAGGAACCACCGC
>DASTIZ010000445.1:0-2507 GCA_035717045.1 Chitinophagaceae bacterium | reverse complement strand
TTGAAAACCCCGGACGGGAATTTTAAGATAAGTGGTAGTGATGCTATAAATAATCCCGCTGCAGGTGTCGGCAGTCCCTTAAATGAATACTGTTGTGATTCATCAAGATTAAATTTCGCCAACCGCCAGGCCGCAGCGCACGCGATAACAAGCGCCGGTAAAAGAAATGCTATTGAAACATCCAGACCATTTTCTTCCTGCGCATAACTGATCCGGAGTAATTGGTAGACTATTAACGCAGGAGCTACGCCAAAACTTACGACATCGCTTAGTGAATCAAGTTGCTTGCCCATTGGAGAAGCTGCCTTAAAAACTCTTGCCAGGAATCCATCAAGGAAATCAACAACAGCAGCACAAAAAATCAATATCGAGCCCCATGTAATTTTTTCAGGAAGATCAACGACAGCATATCCCTGGTCATTCATAAAGACGATTGCCTGCCCGGTTTGCAAAATAAAAATAATGGCTGTAGCACCAAGAAATAGATTTAATAATGTAAAGAGATTCGGGATTTGTTTCATCAGAGTTGCAAAGTAAGCGGGTTAATCCTAAACGAAAACGATTATTTCTTCATTAAAGTCTCGATCTCTTCTGCCGTTATGGGGATATTCTTCATCAGGTCTTTATTCCCGTTTCTTGTTATCCATACATTGTTTTCTATTCTTATTCCCATTCCTTCCTCTTCTATATAAATTCCGGGTTCTACAGTAAATACCATCCCGGGTTTGATGGGATCCGTCATTGTACCAAGATCATGCACATCAACACCAAGATGATGAGAAATACCATGGTAAAGATATTTTCGATAAGCCCTGTTATCCGGATCCTCATTCTTTACATCTGATTTTTTTAGCAACCCGGCTTTTAGAAACAATTCAGTTGCAATATCACCGGCCTTTTCATGATATTCCATGATTGAGATTCCGGGCTTCAACAGTTCCTTGCAACGATTATGCAGGTCAAGACAAGTGTTATATATCTTCTTCTGTCTCGCGGTGAATTTTCCATTGACAGGAATTGTTCTTGTCAGGTCGGCATTGTATCCGCCATACTCAGCACCAAAATCCATCAATATCATTTCACCAGCTTTAGTTTGCTGGTTGTTGGAAACATAGTGAAGTATCCTCGCCCTGTCCCCGCTCGCAATGATACTTCCATAGGCGGGACCAGTCGCCCTTTGCAGCAGGAATGAATGATAAATCTCCGCCTCGATCTCGTACTCCCACACTCCCGGTTGTATGAATCGAAGTAACCGACGAAATGTAGTATCTGTAATATCGATCGCTTTTTGTATTATTTCTACCTCCCGTGGAGTTTTGATCGCACGAAGTCTTTTTAATATCTGGGCACTCCGTTTATAATTATGCAATGGATATTTTCGTTGCATTTCACCGGCATAACGATAATCTCTTACCGGAACCCAATTAGCCTTGCGGTCATGTTCATTTGTGTTCAGGTAAATATTATCGCTCCAATGGATCCATTTCTGTAACAAGGGTTCTATGCTGTCGAGCCAAACAATATTTTCGATTCCGGAAATCGCAGTTGCTTCTTCTTTGCGGAGTCTTTTACCGTCCCATTTTTCTTTCAACTCATTTGGCCGCACAAGCACTAATACTTCACGGAATTTTTTTTCAGGATTGTCAGGAAAAATTATCAGCATCGTGTCTTCCTGCGTTATCCCGGTGAGCCAAAAAAGATCAGCATTTTGCTTAAACTTAAATAAGGCATCCGCATTCATCGGCAATTCATCATTGCTGTTAAAAATGGCGATCGAGTTGGGCACCATTTCTTTGATAAAGCGCTGCCTGTTCTGAACAAATATTTGCGGATCCAGCGGCAAGTTTTTCATCGTAATAATGTTTTTAAAGATAAATCCCGTGTTTTTTTAAGCTTTTGTCGTTTTCCCCAAAAGTTGATAACTCTCAATCAAAAAAATTTCAAAAAAGATTTTTGCAATAGTACTATTAATCAATGAGTTTAACCACAGACTATTTTTAAATCATTTACGTTATAAATGTGTGCTACGAACACTTGTTTGTTTTGAATAGTGTTCTTGCCCTACCTTTGCCCGAACTAAATTTAAATGCCTGGTTATGTCTTTAACGACCATTCCCCTTCCTGCAAAAAACCTCATGAAATCTGTTTTAAAGTTCTCTGAAAATGTTCATTATCAAACGTCTCCCGGCGACCTGGTTCTTGACACGCTTCGACTTGGTGAAGGTGTTTTAAGTGATACAGGAGCCCTGGTGATTAATACCGGTGAATTCACCGGAAGGAGCCCAAAAGATAAGTTTACCGTGAAGGACGAGATCACGGAAAGCACGGTGCACTGGAATGAATTCAATATCCAGATCGAAGAAAAATATTACCAGGTCATTTACAAAAAAATGATCGATCATATTGATAAGCTTCCCGAATTATGGGTCAGGGATTGCTACGCCTGTGCTGATCCCCGCTACCGGCTAAACATTCGAGTAGTCAATGAAAAACCTTCGGGTAATCTC
>DASTIZ010000444.1:0-15187 GCA_035717045.1 Chitinophagaceae bacterium | reverse complement strand
TACCTTTACTTCCTTGGCCACCTTGATGCCGGTGATGATATAACCAACATCCCCACAATTCACTTCCGGTCTTTCCGACATTTTCAGTTTCAAAATGCCCACTTCATCGGCCTCGTACTCCTGGTCAGTAGAAACAAATTTTACTTTATCACCTTTTTTAATTTTACCATTCAAGATGCGGTAATAAACGATAATGCCGCGAAAAGAATTAAACACGCTGTCAAAGATCAGGGCCTGCAAGGGTGCATTGGGATCTCCTTCCGGCGCAGGAATCCTGTTTACGATGGCATCCAAAATTTCCGGCACACCCAATCCTGTTCTTGCGCTAGCGAGTAAAATATCATCCGGTTTGCACCCAACCAGATCAATGATCTGGTCGCGGACCTCATCCACCATTGCTCCATCCATGTCGATCTTATTGATAATGGGAATGATCTCAAGATCATTTTCAATAGCCAGGTATAAATTACTGATTGTCTGGGCTTGGATACCTTGAGTAGCATCCACCAAAAGCAGGCAGCCTTCACAGGCAGCAAGTGCCCTGCTCACCTCATAACTAAAGTCCACATGACCGGGTGTATCGATCAGGTTGAGGATATATTCTTTGCCGTCTTTATGTTTGTAATTGATCTGTATTGCATGACTCTTTATCGTGATACCCTTCTCTCTTTCAAGGTCCATATCATCAAGCACCTGGTCCATCATATCCCGGTCGCTAATGGTGCCGGTGCTTTGTAAAAGCCGGTCAGCCAGGGTGGATTTGCCGTGGTCAATATGAGCGATGATGCAAAAATTACGGATGTTCTTCATGTAAGATTTACCCCTATTTTTCGAGGTGGCGAAGGTAACGAAAAGCGGCGAGAGAGAACGGATTATGCTTACCCGACGAACCTTCTAATCCTTCAAAAGTTTAATCGGTTTGTCCGGTCTTTTGACGGCTTGATTGACCTCCTGTTCCGAGGATATATGCGGCTTTGAAATATTAATTCCTTTCGCATTCGCGCCGATCCGTTATAATAGGTTTTGCAACCCATACTCATGGCACAAAAGACTCATAATAGTAAAATCCCTCCAGTCGTCGTCAATATGGAAGCACCGGCTTATGAAAACGGCCGGTTATTCAACAGGACAACAATGTAAAACCTTACCGCTGGCAACCCTCACTTTTACATTTTATTGATTTATAAATTAGTTACCTTGTGAGCTTTAATAAACAACAACATAATTAATGAAACACCTATTCCCTGCATATCTTCTTCTTATTTTTTTTGTTTCCTGTACTAGTGAACCTGAAAATAAAGAACAACTTGGAGCTCCTTCCGTTTTACCTGAAGCAAGTACAATTTCACCAGGTAGTAATGATAGTTCGGCAACATTAAGTAATCCCGCGGGGGTTGCATTAAATCCGGCGCACGGTCAACCGGGACACCGATGTGATTTGGCTGTAGGCGCCCCATTAAACCCTCCTACTGCGACAAACAGTGCTCAAACAACAGTTGCTTCAAATCCGGCGATAATTCCTGCAAATACGCCGAAAACCGGCACTAGTAGTAATAGTGCTACTGCAACGCTGAACCCAAAACATGGTGAACCGGGTCACCGCTGCGATATTGCAGTTGGCGCACCGCTCAATAGTAAACCAACTCAATAGACTTTCAAGCGTTTTAATAAAGCATCCCAATAGATATTAAATTACGCCGTTGATGTTTTCCATCAACAACCTGACCTTGATGTAGAATAGGTATACTTTTGATCAATGGAACAAGCATACATTATTGCCCGTCTGAAAGAAATGCAATGCCTGAGCTTTTGGATGCTCTTGCCGATGCTCATGCAGGAGAACCGATTGATATTTATGAGCAACTTCAACCTGAACTAATTAATAAAACAACCGACACGATTTGGGAATTCATCGAAGCCGTAAAGCCGCTGAAAATATAATCTTTTCACCAAACCATAATGAAGGATAAAATAAATCAGCATAATGGCCATGAGGGAGTTTTTCAGGTAAGTTGACGGGACGAAGGTCAAACTCCGTTTAAAAGATTTGCCGGTTGGCTCCCTTTAATGTACTTTTCCTGCTTCAAAACTTGTTTTGAGCTCTCACAATTCAACCGAGAATAAGGAACGGTATTTCTCACTTCATTTTTTGTAAACATATAACGATCGATCTCATTTCGCCAGGAAATGCCTGAGCAGCATTATTGTTAGACTCAGTTTATGAAGCTGGCTTCATCAGTAAAAGACATGTTACTGTAACAATTATCATCAACACTTTATCTCCCGACCAGTGATAATAAATCAAATCCACTCCGATGTGAATTAATATGTCTTCATCCTGATAGGTGAATGAGCACATACAATTTTTTTTAAAATAAAATTTTTACAATGAAATCAACTGCCTCGCAAATTCTGGCCAAAAAGCAAAATGAGATACTTGATCTTTGGATGAAACAGCAATTGAAAGATGAAGGGCTGAGGGATGACCTGATAACAAGTGATGATCTGAAAAGGGATTCCAGCGAGTTATTAAACGTTTTGTTGGGGGCGATCAAGAAAGATAATTTTTCAAACATAGAATCCGCAGAATTCGACAAAGTAAATGAGGTGTTGGCCGGTATTTCAATGACCCGGGCCAATAACGGATTCTCCCCGAGAGAGACTGCTTATTTTGTACTAAGCCTCAAGGATGCGGTCACTCCTGTTCTTGAAAGAAACATAAGTGATGCCCGAACGCTGTACGCAGAAACGGCAAAGTTTAATAAACTGGTAGATAGCCTCGGGTTGGTAACCATTGAAACATTTATAAAAGGAAGAGAAGAGATTATCCTGAGGCAGACAGCCGAGATATCGGAAATATCTACTCCTGTCATTCAGGTTTGGGATGGGATACTCGCGTTGCCCATCATTGGCACTTTGGATAGTGCAAGAACACAAGTTGTGATGGAGAGCCTGTTATTAAAAATAGTGGATACTGAAAGCACAATTGCTATTCTGGACATTTCAGGTGTTCCTGCCGTAGATTCATTAGTGGCACAGCATCTTATAAAAACAGTGGCAGCAACACGATTGATGGGAGCTGAATGTATCATAAGTGGTATACGCCCGGAGATCGCCCAGACCATAGTTCATTTGGGGATTGATCTTTCCAATATCAATACTAAAGCTTCACTGGCGCATGCACTTCGTACGGCGTTCAATATGCTGAAGCTGGAAGTGCGAAAAGTAAATAGTTCTAATAAAATAACGGCCTTAGTTTAATATGGACAGAATACCTATTCTCAAAATGGGAGATTTCTTACTGGTAACAGTACAGGTTGATCTTTATGATCGGCTGGCAGTTGGATTGGAAAGCGATCTCGTGAACATGATCAATAGACACAATGCCCGTGGAGTCCTGATAGATATTTCCGCCGTCAGTATCGTTGACTCATTCATGGGTCGTATACTGGGGAATATTGCTCAAATGTCAAAAATACTTGATGCACACACTGTAGTTGTTGGTATGCAACCTGCCGTAGCTATCACGCTTACCGAACTTGGCTTACCTATGACCGGTGTGCATACGGCATTAAATGTAGAAAAAGGGATGGAATTACTTAAAGAAAAAATCTGGGCAACAAATGGCGTAATATCGGAAGAAGATGATAATCCTGAATAAAGAGACAATTAAAATTGAAACCGAGCAGGATGCAGTCTTCTTAAGAAAGAGGGTAACGGAATATGCGGCCAAGATCAGGATGGGGCTAGTGAACCAAACCAAGTTGCTCACGGCTGCCAGTGAATTGGTTCGTAACATGCTGAGGTATGCTGGTAAGGGCCAGGTGTTATGTGAAGTGATCTCGGTGTCAGTTCTTCAAACAGGGATCAGGCTCACTTTCATTGATAAAGGTCCCGGCATAAAAAATGTTGACGAGGCAATGAAAGATGGTTTTTCAACCGGGAAAAGTTTAGGTGTTGGTCTACCCGGGGCCAAAAGATTAGTAAATGAATTCATTATTAAGAGCCAGGTTGGAAAAGGTACAAGTGTGAGTATTTTAAAATGGAAGAATGGCTGATGCATCATATACAAGTTATGCCCTGCCCGACAGAAGTTACCAGGCAGTAATCAGATCAGAGTTACGAAATAGGGCTTTAGCGGCAGGTTTTATTGGACATCGTTTGGGAGAAGTAGAAATTATCATAGCAGAGATCACGACAAACCTTATAAAACATGCCGGTAAAGATTGTCACATTCTTGCCCGGATATTAAAAGAGGGAAAAGGTGGCCTCGAATTAATAGCCATGGATAGTGGTCCGGGAATAAGAAGACCATTAAAGATGATGCAGGATGGCGAATCCACCAAGAATACACTGGGTCAGGGCCTGGGCGCCATTCAACGACTGTCTAATCATTTTGACTTGTACTCTATGCCCGGTTGGGGAACCATTTTATATTCCCGGATCCATGTAGATAAGAAACACAACACAGCCCCGGAAAAATTTGAAATAAGCGTGTTGAGTATAGCAAAGGAAAAACAAGTTCTTAACGGTGATGCATGGTGTATGGTCAATGATGGAAAAAAAATCAGGCTGGTTGTGATTGATGGGTTAGGACATGGTGCAGCTGCTCATAATGCGGCACAGTTAGCGGTAACTGCTTTCAAACAGTTTCCGAAAAAGAATCCAACTGAACAATTGAAGTCCCTGCATGAATCATTGAGAAAAACAAGAGGAGCTGTCGCTACCGTCGTGTATGTTGATGTAAAAAATCGTCAATTAATGTATTCAGGTGTTGGTAACATCAGCATGAAAGTAATTTCTGCAGTAAATGTTCACGGTTGTTTTTCTTATAATGGAATTGTCGGTCATATTATGCCGGTTTCCTTAAATGACCACCTGTTGCAATGGAACAATGAAACCGATACTATTATTATGCATAGTGATGGTTTAACGGGACGATGGGATGTTAAAAAATATCCAGGGATCATGCAGCACAGCCTTGTTATGCTGTGTGCGGCATTGTATAAGGATCACAGCCGTGGTAATGATGACACTACGATTCTTATTGGCAGATCCATAAATTAAGCTGATGGAAAAAGAGATACTCATAATGACATTGGATGTTCAAAACGAAATGGATGTAATGCTTGCCCACCGGCGTGGAATGCAGTTTGCAAAGTATTCGGGGCTTAGCCTTTCTGAACAGACACGTTTCGCAACAGCGGTCTCGGAGATCTGCCGAAACAGCCTGGAATATGCCATGCAAGGAATTATTAAGTTCAGCATTGTACAGAATAAAGAGATTAATTATTTATTGGCAGTTATAAAAGATGAAGGAAAAGGAATTCCAAAGTTGCGGGAAATATTAGAACGAAATCCTCAATCGTATAAAGGTCGTGGGCTGGGACTGGTGTACGCCCGGCGGCTTTCGGACAATTTTAAAATAACAAGTACGCCAAAGGGTACAACTGTCCACATACAAAAAAATATCCCGGTTAAAACATCTATGCCCAGTAAGCTTGTTGTAGAAGGATGGATCAGGCACCTGGAAAAAGAACCCGTGATATCAGCTTATGAAGAATTGAAGATGCGTAATATCCAATTGGTGGAATTAAGCGAGGAACTAAAAGCAAATAGCGCCATGGTTGAAAAGCAAATGGTCGAAATCAAAAAATTAAATGTCCAGTTGTCGAAGAGTAATGAACGGATGAAAGAATTTACGTATGCGATCTCGCATGATCTTAAAACGCCTCTTAGCAGCTTAAAGCTTTCCGCAGCCTATATGGAAAATAACCCGACAGCAACGGATACTCTGATCTACCAGGGGATTGTTTCCCGTTCTGTCAATCGCCTTGATAGAACGATTCAAAGTTTAATTGAAATAATTGATCTCCAAAATCAAAACCAACAAATAATAAAGGAACTGGTATTCGAAACATTATTCAGTGAAACCACGGAAGAGTACGAACAATTTATAAGAGAATCCGGCGTAAAAATAGAAACAGATTTTTCTGCAGCCCCTGGAATTACGTATATCGAGGGTCATTTGCACAGCCTGTTTCATAATTTATTGAGCAATTCATTAAAATACAAAGATGAAAAAAGAAAACTGGAGATCCGGGTCGCCACAAAAACGGCTTCAAAAAAAATAATCCTGACATTTTCAGATAACGGCGTGGGTATGGACATGGATAAAGTCAGAGATCGCTTATTTGTGCCATTTAGTCGCTTTTCAGGACAAGTTGAAGGGAAAGGGATAGGATTATACTTAATAAAAAGTATGGTAGAAAGTAATGGGGGTTCTGTAGCAGTTGACAGCTCTGTGGGGAACGGAACAACGTTTACATTTTCATTGATACCTTATAAACTAACCGACCAGGTTACCATAAAAAAAGATGAAACGTAATACCATTATGATCGCAGATGACGATGAGGACCTTTTGTTTTTATTGAAAACTCACCTGGCTTCTGTAGGATATATAGTTAGTTCATGCGGCAATGGAAATGCGATCATTGAAAAATTGACACAAGAAAAGCCGGATGTTGTCCTGTTGGATATCGAAATCAACGGCATGGAGGGTGATGCCCTTTGCCGACAGATCAAAAGGGATAAACGACTTACTGAAGTAAAAGTCCTGATCATGTCCGGGAAATATGATATTGAACGAATAAGCCTGTCCTGCGGTGCTGATGGCTACATCAGCAAGCCACTATCCTATCACATTATTGAAAGAAAAATTTCTGCTCTTTTTTCAGCACAGTAATTGTTCATTAAACAATTCCTTCTCCTGATTGAGGTTTTCTCATCCTTATTAGGGCATCCGTTATGAGTATAATGAACCTGCGAATAAAACCATCGGAAAGAGTGATTCATATGCCATTGTAGCGTCTGAGCATCGAAAATCAATTAAGCACTCAATAATTATCGCGTTTCAAAATACTTTGAAGGAAATATCCTGATAACTTTTACAAATCTTGTGTCATAATATCCTTTTAAAGGAGAAATCGTTACTCCATAAGCTTTACCGGAAGTAGAATGGATAAAAAGTAAATTACCATGCTCATGACTTTCTACAATCCCCATATGTCCAACAATTCTTGTGGTACTATCCGTGCCGGTAAATAAGATAAGATCACCGGCCCTGGCAACGTCTCGTGGAATTTCAAGCCCAACATTTGTAAAGTCAACCGATGACCTGGGCACTGCAATATTGAAACGATTAAAAACATACGTGATAAATCCGGAACAATCAAACCCTTTAGCCGGATCAGAAGATGCATATGAATACGGAGTACCAACCAATGATTTACCAAATGCAACAAGGCTATCCGGTATCACTGAACCCGTGTTAATATCCTGTGTTTGGTGATAGATGGGAGGATCGGGAAGGATGGCCATCGCTGTATCCGAATCATTAATATGGCTTGAATCAAATGCATTCGTCAGTACTGTCGGCTCTTCGAAAATGTCTGTTCTCTTTTCTTTACAGGCAATCACGAATATCCCGCACAAAAATAAAACCATATGAAACCGATTGGGCACCACGTTATTGGCCGTAAAAAATCATGCCGCCCTGATAAGTTTAGTTACCTGTGCAGCAAACCCTTCGCAATATCTGACGTGAACTCCGTGAGATTCAACTGTGCACCATCGTCTGCGTTGGCGTTCTAACCAATCCTGATCTCGTTTACGATGACGTGTTGTTTAGTCAAACCATTTTACTTCTCCTCCTTATTCTGTCTGCGCAATCTCCTTAATTCCTTTATTATCCAGATTATTAGTGGTACCGTTACGACGACTATAAAGAAAATGATAATATACGTTATCCAGGGTTTAAGATATGGTGAGCTGCCAACAAAATATCCGGTTAGAACAAAACTTAATACCCAAACGGTGGACCCAGCTGTGGTGAGTCCCATAAACCGGCGAAATTTTAATCCGACCATTCCGGCAACAATAGATGCAAATGTGCGGATGATCGGCAGATACAATCCGACGGTGAGCGCCAGCCACCCATACTTTTTATAAAATGATTCTGCCGTAGAAAGGTGTTTTCTTTTGAAGAACCTGGAATCTTTTCGCTTGTACAACAACGGGCCAGTCTTCCAGCCAAACCAATAGCCTGTGAGATTTCCTGCAAGGGCAGCAATGATCAATAAAGTACAAATTGTGAAGATATCATAATGAAGTGCGCCTGTGGCCGTTAATAGCCCCGCTGTAAATAATATTGCGCCTGTTGGAATAAAGAAACAGAAGAAGAGGCCCGTACTGCCATATACCAAAAGTAAAACGGCGGGCAAACCTCCATACCGGATCAGTGACTCAATGTCAAAAATGGATAAGAGATCATTGAAACCAGGAACGATGCTATGCCTCATCATTAAAGCGCCTCCTGCTCATAAAGATAATCTTATCTGCCGGGGACATTTCTCACTTGAAAATAAAATAAAGCCAGGCTCCTGACCTGGCTTCATTCCTTTCGAATTTTGCATCTCCATAAGGTTATTCACTTTCTGCTTCCTGCTCTGCCTGCCAATTAATACTGTTTTCGGCTATTTGAGTAAGTAATTCATCTGTCTCCTTTTCTTCTTCCAGTGTTTCGTTTAAGAGATCCCCTACTTCTTCAAGACCCATCGTAGTAGCGATCTGTGCAAGCCCTCCATAGGTTGCTATTTCATAATGCTCCACTTTCTGAGCCGCCATTATGATTCCCACGTCACGTGTCATGCTGCCTTCTTCTGTTTCTTCGATTACAGTTTCGCCTTCTTTGATCAATCCCTCCATCGCTTCGCATTTTTTTGCCTGTGCTTTTTTACCAACCAGCTCAAACACCTGCTCAAGGCGGGCTACCTGTGTTTCTGTCTGCGCCAGATGTTCCTCGATCGCATTCTTTAGTTCCTCTGTAGTGGCAGCTTCCTGCATTTTAGGCAATGCCTTCACCAAAGCTTTTTCAGCCCAATAAATATCCTTCAAAGAATCTTCAAAGAATTTTTGAAGTTGTGAATTTGCTTCCTGCGCACTGGCTTTCGTATTTTTTGTTTTACCATTCGAAGCCTGCGGCTTAGCTGTCTTTTTACTTTTTGTACTTGGCATAATCGGTCCTTTTTTTGATTATTGTATTATTTATATCAGGAACAGTCTTTAAAACAAACCATATGCCATGGGCCTTATGCCTGAGAGCCTATGGTAAAAGGATTAATTGGCAGGTATTTTGAAAGATTAGTTAAACACTAATGATTATTATGTGCAATAACCACCCCGAAAATTCCCGGTGCAATAAAGAAATCTCTTCACCACAATTGCCTACCGGGTTATGACAACTATCCAGGTCGTTGGCCTTCTGGCGGGGACGTGTACAAGCATCTCATTATTACCTCAACTAATTAAGACAATCAAAGAAAAAAATGGAGGCGATATATCATATGTTATGCTTGCCATATTATTGATAGGCCTGGGTCTTTGGATATGGTATGGCATATTGAAGGAAGATTATCCAATCATTATCACCAATTCAGTTTCCTTTACATTGAATATCCTGATCATTTTTTTTAACATCTATTATCGCAAGTAACATGGTCATAGTCCGGCCCATCGTTTGTTAATTATTAAAGTCATCCTCAAAAGATGTCAATTATGATATGGTACTATCTTATTGGAATCCTCTATTTACTGCTTCTTATTGCCGTATGTCTCCGGGTGATCTATGAGACAAGAAGTGCAACGAAAACGATGGCTTACCTCCTGTTGATCGTTTTCATACCGGTTGCGGGGATGATATTTTACATTTTGTTCGGTGTCAATTACTGGAAAATAAAATTGTACAACAAAAAATCATCAGCAGATGAAAAATTATTAAACCGGCTGAAAAATGAAGTGAAAGTGTATGCCAATGCAATCGTTCCTCCGTCTGAATTACCGTCCGAAGACAACCGGGAACTGGCGATGATGCTGAGGAAAGAACTCAAAAGCCCGCTGACACGTAAGAACAGCGTTAAAGTATTAATAAATGGGGAAGAAAAATTTCCGGAAGTGCTGGAAGCTCTTCGCGATGCCAGGCATCACATTCACATCGAATATTATATCTATGAACAGGATGTGATTGGTCAACAGCTCGAAAATGTCCTGATTCAAAAAGCAAAAGAAGGAGTACAGGTTCGCTTTATCTATGATGATTTTGGGAGTCCGAATATCAATAAGAAGATGGAGAAAAAAATGAGAGCGGCGGGCATCGAAATCTACCCGTTTCAAAAAGTAGTTTTTTATTTGTTAGCAAACCGGCTTAATTACCGGAATCACAGGAAGATCATTGTGATCGACGGCCAAACCGCTTTTACCGGCGGGATCAATGTAAGCGACAAGTACATCAATAATAAACCGGGCAAGTTATTCTGGCGTGATACACATCTTCGTATTGACGGACCGGGCGTTTTTTACCTGCAATATCTTTTTTTGGCAAATTGGAATTTTTGCAGCGGTAAAATGATAACGCCTGAGGAACCCCATTTCCCCCTGCCTGCAACCCATAAAGATGACCGGTTCTTACAGGTGGCGGCAAGCGGCCCCGATTCCGAACAGCCATCCGTTTTATTTTCGTTGCTCCAGGCCATCTATCTGGCAAAAAAAGAAATACTAATTACTACTCCATATTTTATACCGGGTGACAGTATTCTCGAAGCATTAAGGATCTCAGCGCTTAGCGGGTTATCGGTAAAATTACTCGTGCCCGGTGTATGTGACTCCAAACTCGTAAATGCCGCCTCCAAATCATACTATGAAGACCTGCTGTGTGCCGGTGTCGATATCTATCGGTACCAAAAAGGGTTTGTTCATGCTAAAACGCTGGTGGCTGATGGCAACCTGTCAATAATCGGGACAGCGAATATGGATTACCGGAGTTTTGAATTGAATTTTGAAGTGAATGTATTGGTATATGACAGGGAATTTTCTGAAAAGCTCCGTGATGTGTTCTTCAAGGATATCGAAGAGGCTGAAAAAATTGATAAAGATTCCTGGTGCAAACGAAGTGCTTTTGAACAACTACCGGAACGAGTAGCCCGATTATTCTCTCATGTTTTATAAGTCGCTTCATTAGCCCGCCGATAAGATCTATTGTTTAGTCCATCACGAATCAATTGAGACCAAACGAAGGCCAGACGTGCAATCGTACCAGCTTCCTGATCGATCGCGAAGTGATAGCACTATCGGAAACCTGGAAGGTTACTCCGATCACGAATGAGAAATAAACAAAGTCGATATCAAATTTGACCGTTGACCTCAGTTTAACATTCGATAGAAATATCCGGAAGTATGTAGAATTTCCACCTCAACAAACGAATCCAGTTGTGTTAGTAAACTTACTATCATCGAAGAATTAATTACTCATAACACAATAAATTTTTATCAGTTCTATCACGTCCGCCTGGCGGCGATTCAGTTGTCACTTGCTCGGTATATTTTTTGAGAAAACCATTTACTGCAACGTTTTTCCTAACTCTGGATAACCTACCCTTATTTATAACCGCGTGGAGCCATTTGCCCGCAAGGGGCGAATCGGAAAACCTATTTCTAACATTCAAATTCATCGATCATGAAAACGAAGTACACAGTTATGATACTGGCCTTGGCCGGTATGCTTACCACCAGTGAAATCACTCTTGCACAATCACCCCAAAATGCCAAATCAACCTGTTGCGATCTGAAATCTGATATGCGGAAGCTTTGGGAAGATCATATTAGCTGGACACGTAATGTTATTCTTAATATCATTGACGATCTTCCGGGTACTACTGAAGCAGTAAATCGCCTGCTTCAAAATCAAACAGATATTGGCAATGCGATCAAGCCATTCTATGGTGAGGCCGCAGGAAATCAACTGACAGCCTTATTACGGGAACATATCACCATTGCGGCCGAGTTATTAACTGCACTGAAAACCGGTAACACCACAGCGTTCAATGACGCGAATGTAAGATGGTATGCCAATGCCGATGCGATCGCAACTTTTCTCAGCGCGGCAAATCCCAATTGGCCCCTGGATGAAATGAATGCAATGATGCGTGAACACCTCGATGCAACCGCGACAGAAGCTGTCGCAAGAAAGAATCAAAACTATACGGCAGATGTAATCGCCTATGATAATGTACATAACCAGATCCTTGAAATGGCCGATATGCTAACCGAGGGATTTATCCGGCAATTTCCCAATATGTTCAAAGGATGTGGCGGCGCCAAGAGTAATCAAAAAACGGATACTAACCCTGGAGTCAGGTTAAATCAGAACGCTCCTAACCCTTTTACCGATAAGACAATTATCTCATACTTCATTCCTAACAACATAATGCAGGCTCAATTGATAGTTTACGATGTTATGGGAAATACAATCAAGAAATTTGATATCCGCGCTAAAGGTGAAGGCACCCTGACATTCGATGCCTCCAATTTGAAAAATGGTGTTTACATGTATAGCATCTATGCGGATGGAAGGCTGGTCGATTCCAAAACAATGATTCATTAAGAGATCGCGAAAACGGATCAGTTTCAGGAACGGGAAACAGTAAGCGAAAGTTTATCGGCGGCACTAACCGAAATGTTATAATCTGATCGCTTTTCTTCCCACAGTAACTGTTTTTGTATCATCTCCAGTGAATCCTTGCAATTTTTGTATTCACCGGGATACCGTTCACCTTTTAATAATATCTTAATGAACTTACGGGTTTGTTCTGTAAACTGGTCAAATAATGCAGACCTGTATATTTTTTCATAGAACATAGAAGATCAATTTCTGCTCTATTGTCAAACACTATGCAAGAAATGGTTAACTCCCTGAAAACTTTTATAACTGGCACGTTTACAGATGAATAAATTAAAACCTGGAAACCAGCAATGCATTTAAAGGATAACTATCAATGTCCAAATCTCCTGATGTATTTCACCGGCTGACCCTGCAGATTCTGATCCATGTAATATACTTCAAGCATATTCTCATTCAGTACGCTGATCTTTTCAGGAGATGCAAAAATGGCAAGCTCTGTCTCATTGTTAGAAAAGCTCCAATTGAAGTTTGTCGTCGTCTCCTCTCCCGGGCTACAGGTGGTTGTACCACGATGAAGTGCGCCGGTACCGGTAACATTAAATGTAAAAACGTCATCCGCTTCGCAAGCCTGCATCGCATTTTCTGATTCATCGATTACACCATCATTATTTTCATCGAGACCATAGAATTCGAACTTCCAGCTCTTCTCAATCAGTAAGATCGTGTTAGGGCTAACAGGGTGATCACCTTTGGTGCATGACGCGAACATAATAACAGAAAACAAGCTTAATAAAGCGAGCCTTGACGCGATAGTTTTCATAAGGGTGTGATTTTAAGTTGTAATTATAACTTAAATATCATGCCAGTACAAGCCGGAAAATCCGTGAACGGTATCTTTTTTCACTATGTAGATTCCGGCGCTTGTGTCGGGATTATCCAGATAAATTTACCTGCACCATTAATGACGGAACCGCCTGATAAACCTGACGGGATGTCCAAGAGAGTTTACATCCATGTAATAGACTTCAAGGATGTTATCATCAAGCCGGCTGATTTTTTCAGGAGAAGCAAAGATTGCCAGCTCTGTTTCTTTATTATAAAAGCTCCAGGAAAAATTGATGATGTCTGGTTCCGACGGTGAACAGGACAGTTTATCCCTTTCAAAAAATCCGGACCCGCTTACCAGGAAGGTAAAGCGATCATCTACTTCACAAGGCATCATGCTATTCTCCCACTCCTCTATTATACCATTGTTGTTTTCATCGAGACCATACATATCGAATCTCCAGCTATGCTGAACCAGGAACACTGTATTGCGACTGATATCTTCTTTAAGACATGACGAAAAAAGGATGAGCAATAGCACACATACCAGCGGTCGTTTTGGATTCATAGTTTTCATAAGGGTGATCTTTGTTGTCACAATACCTTTAAAATATCATGCCAGCTGGCAGCAAAAAATCCGTGACCGTTACCTATTTTCCCCTCGTATTATTTTTTTCTGTCAAAACATTTTACTTAGAGTTTTTTTCGCCGGCTACCTGTTGCCGTTTGCCTTTTCTATACCCGTGTCACCTACAGAGGTTTTAATGCATGCCAGGGGTCTCAAATTGCAGAATAATTTTTCTCTTCAATTAAGTTTCCAGCATGGAAGTATTGCGATATCCGTGTTGCTTCATAAACAAAATCCCGGTAAGCTATTGAAATTTCGTTTTCACTACATTGCAATCAACTTTAGAAAAAGCGTCCTTAACCGAGTAATTGATTCCCGACCTGAAGTAGGCGGTGTCAGCTTTTACGTCCATATCTCCAACTCCACGCAAAAGCCCTCCCGGCACTTCCTTAAAATACACTTCCATTACTGATCGTGTGCCTTCAGCATTGAAATCATAGAATAGTTTGAAAATATCTCCCTCCTTCTTTCCTTTTACTGTACCACGGCTTCCATCTTTTTCAAAATTATCATACAACATCACGCCTGATATTTCATTAGCTTTTTGTTCAAGCATCAATACGGCAGTGTCGCGGTCGGTTATCTTCATGAAGCATAGCCCTACCGTATCTGCATGTTTTTGTTCAATACTTGTCGAAGTTGTGGCCACGCCCGGGGAAGAATTGTGTGTTCCTGTATCATTTAACCCACTATTGTCCGTGCAGGCGATAAATACCCCAGCCAACGCAAGAGAAAGGACGTAGTTCATGAATTAGTTTTATGAAATACATTAAAAACAATACCAACCCCGGTGGCTGAACTTATATTAAAGACGAGTAATTAATTTCCCACGAGCGCCTGAAAAAATTGGATTTCTGCGATTTTTATGCTGTTATCCGGATTAGCACGGGCTTTGTACCTATAATTTCAGTTTTGGTTTTACAGTTCAAACCTTGTGAAAAGTGGTTAATCCAAACCTTGTGAAAAGTTCTTAATTCAGACCTTATGAAGTGTTCTTAAAGTATAGTTACGGGCATGCGATGCTAAACAGTATCGCATGCTTTTTAGATCTTCGCAATTCTGTTGATCATGGATCATGAATTTCTATTTTAGGCTGGATTTTTATCCGGCTTTTATTTTTTCAGGAACTCAGTTATCAGGGGAAATTCCTTTTCGGGTTCTTCAACTTGCGGATTATGGCCTGATTTTTCAAACATAACAAATTGGGCTTGCGGGCAAT